>NZ_JBFBDY010000025.1:0-32020 GCF_040683475.1 Kitasatospora sp. NPDC093558
GCCGAGGCCCGGCGGGAGGCCGGGCCTCGGCGTGGCTGTTCGGAGTCGGGGTCAGGGTTTGCCGGCCGCCGGGGCACCACCGCCCGGCATCGGCGGAGTGCCCTGGAGGGCGTACTGGAGGGCCTGGGCGTAGCGCTTCGTGCCCGCGTTGTTGGGGTGGTAGCTCTCCATGCTCGGGCAGATGACCGTGCCGGGGCAGGAGAAGTCGCCGCCGCCCGTGGTGGACGGCGTGTGGACCACGTCGTTGAGCCCCGCGCCCTGCTCGCAGAGCCGGTAGCCGAGGAACTCGACGCCCGGCGGGTAGAAGAGCACCGGCACGTTCTGGGCCCGGGCCTCGGTGGCGGCGGCGTCCTGGACGTCCCGCATGTGGTCCGCGAAGCCGTTGATGGTGACCGTGCGCTTCGGCAGGATGACGGTGCAGCCGGGGTTGATCAGGCTGATGTCGCCGAAGAGTTCGGGGTAGCCGAGCAGGACGATCCGGGCCTTCGGCGCCTTCGCGTGGATGGCCACGAGCAGGTTGACGAGCGTCGCCTTGATGCCGTCGATGGTCGCGTTCTGCTTGGCGACGTCCGGGCAGTCCTTCGTCGGGTCGCCGCAGGCCTCCATGACGTCGCTGAATCCGGCGTCGTTGCCGCCCGCGGTCAGCGTGACCAGGGTGGTGTCGTCGTTGAGGAACCCGGAGTCGAGCTGCGGGACCTCGTGGTGTTCGCCGAGCCAGCCCCAGCCGTTGGTGCCCTGGGTCATGTACGACGCGAGGGCGCCGGAGCAGGCCACCGAGTGGTAGTCGAGGCTGCTGTCCAGGCCGTCGGCCAGGGAGCCGACGCTCGCGCCGTCACCGGGCAGGACGGTCTGGCGGATCCACGAGTTCCTGCTGCGCCGGCAGGCGTTCCAGGAACGGTTGGCCGCCGGGGTCTGGGCGGTGTCGGGCTTCGGCTGCTTCATCGCGTACGGGCCGACGTCGGTGCCCATGAGGTACGGCTGGGCGCCCTCGCCGGAGGCGTAGGAGTCCCCGAGCTGGACGACGACGTCCTTGGGCTTGCCGGGGAGCGGCTGGAAGGCCATCGCGTCCCAGGCGACGTCCTCGACCGCGAGGCCGTCCTCGGTCCAGTTGCTCAGCGAGGCGCCCTGGAAGTCGCTCCCGGGCTTGAACTCGAACACCCCGAGGCTGACCCACGTGTTGGTGTCGGCGTAGGCGTTGACGATCCGGTTGGCGGTGGTGCCGTCGCCGCGGTGGACCGTGTACACGGCCTGCTGGGTCTGCGAGCCGCTGGCCGGCAGGTGGACGAGCACCCGGTGCCAGCCGGAGACCTGGCGGTTCAGCTTCCACGAGCCGGTGATCGCCATCGGGCCGCTCGCGTCCACCGCCTTGTCCCGGCCGCCCGCGAAGGCGGCGTTGTCGACGGACGAGCCGGAGCTGCGGGTGTGGGCGTACCAGAAGTGGGCGCCGTAGCCGCCGCCGATCTGGTGCAGGTCGGCCTTGGCCTCGTAGTTGCCGTTCGCGTCGGGCAGGAAGGTGAAGCCGAGCGTGCCGGCGTTGCTCCAGGTCCGGGTGCAGCCGTCCCGCATGGGGGCGACGGCGCCGGAGACGGAGTCGATGACCAGGGAGCCGGCCGGCGGTGCCGAGCAGTCCGGGGCGCCGGTGCTGCCGTTGCCCGGTTCGGTGCGCAGCGTCTTGTACGTCAGCGACTCGTGGCCGCAGTTGGCGCTGCAGTCCTTCCACGTCGTGGAGGAGTGGAACCAGTACGGGGTGTCGCAGGCCGGGCCGAGGTGCTGGATCTCGCACGGCGGCGGGTTCTTGACGTCGCAGTTGTTGGAGGCGTTGCAGAACGCGTCGAGCGGCGGCTTGACGAGGGCCCGGTTGCCGTCGGTGAGCCACCAGGCGGCCGCGTAGCCGGCCGTGTTGCCCTTGTTGAGGTTGCCGTTGTCGTCGTAGGAGCGCCCGGCGTCGATCGGCCAGGCCGCCCAGCCGAGCACCTTCTCCTCGTAGGGCCACAGCTGCGGGTGCGCGGCGTCCGCGTAGTGGTTGCCGTTCAGGAACGGCTTGCGGTCGGCCGGGTAGAGCGGGTTGGCCGGGTTGTTGAGGTACCCGAGGCCCCAGGCGGTGAGGGGCGCCGCCGGGTCGTACTTGTTGAAGCCCGCGTTGTACGCCCAGGCGGCGGTGAACCAGTTCTCGATGGCCGCCGGGTCGTCGTTGTTGACCTTCATCGGGTTGTTCGGGTCGTGCAGTTGGTTCCACTTGTCGGCCAGGGTGCGCGCGGCCACCGCGATGTTCGACGTGTAGTCGAGCGCGACGGCCCGCTGCTTGTCGCCGGGCCAGACGGCGTCACCGCTGCGCTGGCCGCGCACGCCGTGCATGCCGTCGGTCTGCTGGCCGATGCCGTAGCCGCAGTCCACCTTGTCCCAGTTGACCTGCCAGACGTCCTGGGGGTGGTTGGCGTCGTAGCGCGGGTGGCCGTAGAAGCCGCCGGTCAGCGGGTTGCCGGTCTGGCCGGGAATGGCGCCGCCCTCGGCCTGCCAGAGGTTGGACTCCTGCGCGAGGACGCCGAGGAGCACCTGCGGCGGGATGTGGCTGCCGGGGTGCCCTTCCAGGGCGGGCAGCGGGAACATCGCCTGCGGGTCGACCGTGCCGAGGCCGTCCTGGGTCCGCCAGCCGCCCTGGCGGACCCACTTGGCGGTCAGCTGGCCGCGCACGGCCATGTCGACGGCCCACTCGACCTGGCCGGGGGTCGGCTGGTAGGCCTGCTGGGTGGGGTCGTTGCGGGGCACCGAGCAGGTGCGGTCCTCGTCGACCGTGTCGGTGGCGTTGGCGGGGAAGTCATCCGCTGCCGAGGCTGCCGAGGCTGCGGAGGCTGCGGAGGCTGCGGTGGTGGACGTGGCCTTGGCCGCGCTGCGGGCCAGGGCGCGTGCGTGCGGGTTCGCGCCGGTGGGGGCGGTGTCCGACGACGGCGAGGCGGTCTTCGACGACGGCGAAGCGTCCTTCGACGACGGCGACGCGCTGCCCAGGGCGGGCGAGGCGGCGGCGCCGGACGCGTCGCCCTGGTTGTCGGGGGCGACCGAGAACGTGAGCTTCTTGCCGGTCGCCGGCACCTCGGCCTGCACCTCGACGGGTGCCGTGCCGTTCTGCTTCGCAGGCTGCAGCGGGTCGGTCGCCAGGCTTCGCGCGCTGCCGGAGACGGCCTGGTCGACCGCGATGGCGCCCTCGGTGGACACGACGGAGTCCGCTGGAACCGGCAGGGTCCGTACCGCGTCCGGGAGTTGGGCGACCTGCCCGGGCTTGCCGGTGACGAACACCCGGCCGGCGCTGCCCGGCTGGAGGCCGAGCTCGCCGGTCCGCGCCTGGGCGAGCGTGTCGACCTTGCCGTCGGCGAGGCGCTTGACGCTCGCGGTGCCGCCGTCGTGGTCGATGAAGGTGACGCCGCCGCCGGCGTCCGGGTGGACGGCGGTCGCGGCGCCGCCGGTGGAGGTCAGCCTGCTGGTGCGGCCGGCCTCGTCGATCCGGCTCAGCTCGCCGCCGTGTGCGGCGACCAGCCCGTCCTTGGTGGGCACCGCCGAGGTGACCTGCCCGTCCACCTTGACGTCGCGTACGACCTTGCCGCTCACCGCGTCGACGGTCAGCAGCCGGGTGGCACCGAGGTCGGCGTCGCCGTTCTGGGTGAACACGGCCGTCTCGTCGGCGCCGCAGCCCGGGTCGAAGTAGGCGAGCGAGACGGTGTCCGGCAGCTTGGTGACGGCGCCGGAGGCGAGGTCCACGACGGCGGCGAAGGCGCCGCGCTGGAACAGCTCGGGCCGGTTGACGAACTGCCGCGGCGCGTACGCCACGACGGCTCGCTGCCCGGAGCCGGTGACGCACGAGTTGCCGATCCAGAGGTCGGTGCCGAAGCCCGGCTCGGACAGCGTGGCGACGGTGCGCCACTGGTAGGCCTGGCCGCTGTCGGCGGCCAGGACGTGCAGGCCGGTGCCGTCACCGGCGAGCGTCACGGCCCGGTCGTGCGAACTGCGCCAGTCCTTGGGCAGGGTGGCGTCCGGGTCCGTCACCTTGGCGGGGGCGGGCGGCGTCGTGGGCGTGGGCGGCGTCGTGGGGGTGGGCCGGGCGGTCGAGCTCGGCCGGTCCGACGGTATCGGCACCGCGCCGGCCGGCGTGGCCACGGCGGGGAGCGTCAGGGCCATGGCGGGCAGGAATGCGCACACGCCTGCCAACAGGGTCCGACGTCGTTTGAGAAGCATGGATCTCCTTAAAGATCACGCTTGTTGGGTGGATTCAGTTGATTCGGTGTATTCGGGTGCGTTTGCGCGCACGGCTGCGGAACGCCCGGCGGTCCGGTGAGGGACCGTCGGGCGTCCGGCTTGCGGGTGGGTCAGTGCCGGGCCAGCACGTCCGCCGTCTTGGCGAGGACGGCGTCCAGGGTGTGCCGGTCGGCCTCCAGGGCCTCGCGGTTGGCGGCGATCTCCTGCTGCTGGAGCCGCGACTCGGCGTCGTGCCAGACCTCGGCCACGTGGTGGCGGTCGCGGCAGGCGAGGTCGGCGAGCGCGGTGGAGATCTCCTGCCGCGTCACGCCCTTCGCCCCCGGCTCGAACGTCGGGTCGTCGTTCGCGTCCAGCGGGGCCCGGTAGCGGAGGCCCTTGGCGTTCATGCAGGCGGACCACTGGGCGAACACCGCCTTGACCTGCGGGTCCTGCAACGAGTCCGGGAAGGACTGGTAGGTGAGGTGGTCGACGAGCGGTGTGAGGCCGCGCGTCGGGCTGCCGAGCGTGCGCCGCGCCTCGCCGAAGCAGCCGCCGGGCGGGATCTTCCCGCCGGGGGCGGCGGCGTTGCGCGTCTCGGCGTCGGCCTGCGCCAGGAGGTCCGGTGGGAGGTCGGTCCCGCCGAGGTAGACCTCGACGTCGGGCGACGACTTCGGCGCGGAGCTCTGGGCCCGCATCGCCCCGTCGTGCCGGGCGACCTCGTCGGCGTCGGGCTGGTAGCCGCGGGTCGCGGCGAGGGCCGCGTCGTGGATGCCGTAACGCCGGTCGAGGAGGTTCTTCGGGCCGACGGGAGGCAGGTCCGGTGCCGGCTGCCAGGCGACGCCGAGGCGGGCCATGCAGTCGCCCACCAGCTTCGTCTCGGCCTGGCCGATCGCCTTCTCCTGCTCCTGGGTGGGCTGGTAGGCGAGCATCGGCAGGGTCCAGGTGGACGGATCGCTGCCGGGCCGTTCCGCCGTGGCGGGGTAGGGGGAGGAGGCGCCGGCGGATTCGGGCGCGGGCCCGGCGGAGGGCACCGAGTGTCCTCCGCCGCACCCCGCGAGCGTGAGCAGACCCGAGGCGACCGCCATCGCGACCGCACCCACCGCGCCACGGCGGTTTCGCATCGTTTGGTGTTCCTGGTTCGGTGTTCTTGTTCTAGTGTTCCTGGCTCCGGATCAGAGGTTCGTTATCAGCACTTCCCGAAGGTGATGGAACGGTTGTTGTTCGCGGTCGCACCCAGGTTTCCGCCCGAGTGCGGCGCGATCCGCTCCGAGGCGCCCCCGTAACCCTTGCTGTAGTAGACGTAGGCGCAGTACTGGTCGTACCAGTTGTAGGCGGAGGCCGAGTTGTTGGCCGCCGGCTGGCCGCCGCCGTCACTGTCCCCGCAGAAGCGCAGCGGGTTCTCCGCCGGGTCGACCCCGGAGTCGATGTACTTCAGGTCCCACACGGGGTGACCGACGTTCACCCAGGCGCCCTTGTAGTCCTTGTGGTAGTAGAAGCGGAAGCGGAAGTTGTCCGTGTGCTCGGCACACTTGTCCATGTCCAGGAGGGTGTCGGAGTCGTTCGACTTGACGGTGATGGTCGGGTCGCCCTCGGCCATCGCCGCAGGAGCGGTGAACGACACCAGAGCGGCGCCCATGACGCCGGCGAGCACGGCGGCACGCACGCGTCCGCGACGCTTTCCGGTGGAAACGGAAACGGTGGAGTTCGTGGTCGACATGTGGATCCCTTTCATGGATTCCGTGGTCGGTTCGTAGACCCATCCTGTGCCGGACGGCGGCTGTCTCACGACGTTCACGAACCCTTTGAGACGCTCGCGCTGTCTCCATTCCGCGAGTGGAGACACCGCGTCGCGGTGGGACGCAGGGCATGAGACGGGGCGACGGGAAGCCGTCTCACGGCGCCGACCAGCGCGTTTCGGTGTCTCCATGGCGTTGTCGGGGACGCTTCGGAAGGTAAAGCGGAAGTATAGATTCCCTTTATGGCTGACCGTCCCTCGGGGTGGCGAGCAGGGCGAGGGCGCGGTCCGGGGTGATCAGCGGACCGAGGAGGGGATCGGCGAGGAGGCCGGCCGGGGCGAGGTGGTCGGGGCCGACCGGTGTCCACTGCGGGAGCCCGGCGAGCAGCGTGTGCCAGGCGGCGTCCGTGTGCCCCCGGCGGGCCTGTTCGCGCGCCTGCTCGACCGCCGCGCCGAACGGGCCCTCCGTGGTGTACCGGAACGTCCGCTCCTCGACCTCACGCAGGACGTCGTCGGCCTGCTCCCGGTGGGGGCCGGACGAGGCGCCCACGCGGTAGCCCCAGACCGTGGCGTCGTGCCGGTTCCTCACCTGCTCGACCGCGAGCAGCGGCACCACCTCACGCAGGTACCGCGGGTCGGCGGGCAGCGCGCCGTAGTCCACCAGGTACGTCTGCCCCAGCAGGCGCCGCAGTTGGTCGAGCATGCCCTTGGCCCGGGGGCGGCCGTACTCGACCGCCTCGGCGAGCGCGGCGGCGGCGCGTTCGTGGTCGCCGCGCAGCGCGTCGAGCCGGGCCGCCTCGACCCGGGCGTCCAGGCGGCGGGTGGTGTCGTTGACGAACGGCCGGCCGTCGCGTTCGTTCGAGGCGAGCCGGTGGAACTCCCGGTACTGCGCCAGCATGAACGCGCGGAAGGAGTCGTACCTGGTCGGAACGTCGGCCGCCCACACCTTGTGGCAGTACACGGCCCACTCGCCGTGTTCGTCGACGGCCTGCGGATCCAGCAGGACGTACGTCAGGTCGGATTCGACGTCCAGTTGGAGCGCGCGCTCCCACATGCCGTCGAGCTCGCCGTCGCCGTAGTACTCGCTGAATCCATGGGAGTCCTCGTGCCAGCTGGCCTCCCTGGTGCCGCCCAGGTGGGACACGAAGCTGCCCGCGTGGCGCCACCCGTCGGTGACCGCGAGGAACTCCCGGTAGGACGGAGGCAGTCGGCGGCCCAGCCGCTCCTCCGCCGCTGCCACGGCCTCTTCCGAGGCGGGCTCGAAGCCGAGCCAGCGCGCACGCGCGGCTTCACTGGTGGGCTCGGCGTTGGCGTCGGCCCACTCCTCGCTCCAGCGGGTGAGGAAGGAGCGCCAGTCGAAGATCTCTTCGGTCATGGCGGTGATCCTTGCACGCACCACTGACAATTCCGGGGGACGCCGGGGGCGAACCCGACTGTCGCCGGTCACTCGTCACATGTCCCTCAGGGGACGCGGGTCGCCTCGATCACGCACATCGGGCCGGGGGTCGTGCGGATCCGGTCGAGGCGGAAGCCGGAGGCGGCGAGGAGGTCGCGCCATTCGGGGCGGGTGCGTTCGCGGCCGGTCAGGACGCCGAGCATGGTGAGGTCGAGGAGGGAGGCCACCTCGGGGGCGGCGCCCTCGTCGAGGACGGTCTCGACCAGGATCAGGCGGGCGTCCGTCGCGTCGGCGGCCCGGTGGATGTTGCCGAGGATGAGCCCGGCCTTCTCGTCCGACCAGTCGTGCAGGATGAAGCAGGCCAGGTAACTGTCCGCGGGCGGCACTTCGACGAAGAAGTCGCCGCCCGCGGTCGTGATCCGGTCGTCGACCCCGTGCGCGCGCAGGACTTCCGGCGCCGCCGTCACCACGTGGGGAAGGTCGAAGACGGTGCCCCGCAGGTGCGGGTAGCGCTCCGCGAGGACGGCGAGGACGGTGCCGTCCGCGCCGCCGACGTCGACCACGGTGCGCGCGCCGTCGAGTTCGACCGCGTCCAGGGAGTGGTGGCGGATGGCCCGCGCGAAGTCGGTCATCGCGGCGGAGAACGCGCGGACCCGGGCCGGGTCCTGGCCGATCCAGTCGAACAGCGGCTCGCCGAAGGCGATCTCGGCCGCGGGCCGGCCGGTCTCGGCGGTGCCCCACAGCTCGCCGAACGCGCGGTAGTGCGAGTCCATCCACATCAGGGCGATGTTGCGCACCGACTCGGGCAGGCCGGAGGCGAGCGTGCGCCCGAGCGGGCCGAGCCGCACCAGCCCGGTGCCGGCGTCCAGGGCGAAGACGCCTTCGCCGGCGAGGGCGTGGACGATCCGGGCCAGCGGTCCGGGGCGCAGCCCGGTGGCGGTGGCGAGTTCGGCCAACGGGATTGGACCGTCGAGGAGTTGATCGGCGAGGCCGGCCCGGGCGGCGACGAAGAGGGCCTGCGAGATCTGGTACCCGCCGAGCAGGCGCAGCATGGTGATGGCGGGTGTGGGGGAGTCCGCGGCGTTCATGCCGGTCAAGCTAGCGAGCCGGGCCCGCCGACGCGCCGGGGCGCGCGGGCGGGCCCACTCGGGAGGAGCAACGGCGGCGGGGCTCAGTTCACCAGGTCCGGTGTGAAGTAGTCGCGCAGGCGGGCGATCCGGCCGTCGCGGACGCGGAAGATCTGCACGAGGGAGACCGTGGTGTCGCCCTCGCCCCCGTCCCCGTCCCCGTCCCCGTCCCCGTCGAAGACCGTGTCGATCTCGGCGATGAACACGTCCGGATCGGCCGTGGTGTGCAGCACGTAGCCCGACTTGGCGAGGTTCGGCACACGGCCGTCCTGCGCGGTGCGCGCGTAGTACGCGGTCATCGCGCTGCGGATCTGCTCGCGGCCCACCATGCGCCGGGGGAAGTCGGCGTCGGCGGGCACGAGCGGTGCCTCGAAGACGCCGTCCTCGGTGAAGGTCGCGGCGAGGGCGTCGGCGTTGCGGGTCAGTGCGCCGGCGTGGACGTAGCTCTCGAAGATCTGCTGCGGCGTGCGGGACACGTCGGTCTCCTGGGCTCGGGAACGGGAGGCCACACAATCACAACGGAGCTCGCCGGTGCACCGGGAAAACGGCGCGTCAGGGCCCCGCCGACAGCCGGCGTCTCCTCACTTTCGCGGGAAATCCCGAAACCGCCGTCGGGAATCCCGAAGCGTCCGGCGCGCCGCGGCCAGGGTCAGCAGGCCCCAGAGGGCGGCCGCTCCGGCGACCGCGTAGACGCCGAGGCTGAGGTAGGAGAGGTCGTAGTCGGTGCCGACCGGCGGGACGACGTTCTCGGGGTCGGCCAGGACGACGGCGCGCTCGCCCACGCTCGACGGGCCGCAGGCCGAGCCGCTGAACTCGCCGTGCGGCAGCGGCGTCCCGTCGGCGTGCCGGATGCCGCACTTCCAGCCGACCAGGCCGCGCTTGTCCCGCTCGGGGTTCGCCCACGTGATCACGACGTCGGTCCGCACCCCGCGGTGCGCGATGACCTCGGCCTGGACGGTCTTCATGGGCAGGACGAGCAGCGCGATCCCGAGTGCGACGCCCGGCCACAGGACCCACCCGGTGGTCCGGACGGCCATCAGCCCGCCGAGGCCGGCGATGAACACGGCCACGGCGGTGATCGCGAGGGGCGCGCTGTAGTCGGGATCCGCGCCGAGCACCATCAGGCCGATGACCAGCAGCGGCGTGAGCAGCCCGGTCAGGAGCGCCGTGATGCGGACGGTCCGCGGCTTGAGCGGCCGGTCCTTGCGGGGCCGCCGTTTGGCCTTCTTGGCGGCGGTCTTCGGGCGGAACGTTCCGTCGCTCAGCGGTCTCTTCTGCTTCTTGTTCCTGCCGCGCGCCATGCCCGGGCCCCCGTTCGTCCGTGTACTCCTGCGCTCTCCTGTGCCCGCGACAGTGTGGCGGCAGCGCCGGTGCGAGCGGAACCCGGGCCCCCGGATCTCGCCAGAACTCTTGATATGAAGTATCTTGATGTCGAGATTAATCCGGGGGCGGCCCCGGGAGCGGAACGGGGGAGCACGATGGAGCGAAGCGGGAACGGGCTGATCGGACAGCTGCGGCGCCCACCGGGCGGACCGGACGCCCGCACCATGCTGCTCGCCCAGTTCGTCGACCGTACCGGCAGCGGCGTCTGGGCCGCGGCCTCCGTCCTCTACTTCACCTTCGTCCGCGGCCTCGACGCCGGCCGGCTCGGCCTCCTGCTCGGCGTCGCCGCCGTCGCCGGGATCGCCGGCTCGCCGCTCGCCGGACGGGCCGCCGAGCGCTTCACCGTCCGCGGCCTCCTGACCGCGTGCCACCTGCTGCGCCTCGGCACGATGGCCCTGCTGCTGGTGGCCGACCAGTACGTCGTGATGCTGCTCCTCGTCGCGCTCACCTGCCTCGGCGAGCGCGGCGCCAAGACGCTGGAGATGCTCTTCGCGACCCGGGTCGCGGGCGAGCGGCGCGGCGAGTACCAGGCGCTCTTCCGCAGCGTCGCCAACGCGGGCTACGCGCTCGGTGCGGGCATCGCGGCGGCCGGGCTCGCGGTGGGCACGCCGAACGCCTACCGCGCACTGATCCTGGCCAACGCGCTCTCGTTCGTCCTCGCCGCGGTGCTGGTCCGGCGGACGCGCGAACCGGACGGGCACGGGCTCGTGGTGACGCAGAGCACCGCGCAGACCACGCCCGAGGCGGACGGCACCAGCCCGTGGCGGGACCGCGGCTACCTGCTCTTCGTCCTCCTCGACATCCCGCTCAACCTCGACGACTCGGTGCTCAACGTCGGCCTCCCGCTCTGGCTCGTCCACCACACCGGGGCGCCGCACGCCCTCGTGCCCGCCTTCCTGGTGCTCAACACCGTGCTCGTCGTGCTGCTCCAACTGCGCGTCTCCGCCTGGGCGCAGGGCCCGGCCGGCGCGATCAGGTCGCTGGCCTGGTACGGGGTGACGCTGTTCGCGAGCTGCCTGCTGCTGGCGGCCTCGACCGGGCGCGGGGCGTGGGCGGCGTCGGTGGCGCTGCTCGGGGCCGGGGCGCTGGTGACGTTCGCCGAGCTGCTGCGCTCGGTCAGCTCCTGGGAGTTGGCGGTGAGCCTGGCGCCGCCGCGGGCGGGGGCGTCGTACCTGGGCGTGGCGGGGATGTCCCAGTCGGTGCAGAAGTCGGCCGGTCCGCTGCTGCTGACCGGCGTGGTGATGACGGCCGGTCCGGTCGGCTGGATCGGGCTCGGCGCGGTGGTGACGGCCCTCGGCGCGGTCCAACGGCGGGCGGCCGGGCGGCGGTTGGCCGCCCTGGCGCGGCCCGTGGAGTCCGGGCCGCGCCAGGACGGCCGGCCGGCCATCCGCGAGGTTCAGCGTACGACGTCGATGTAGCTCATCATGCCGTGGTCCTCGTGCGCCGCGATGCTCCCTGCTACCTCGCCGGGAGTTGGCGGGTGGAGTCCCGGGGTGTCGGGTGTCGGGTGTCGGTGGGACCATGGTCTGCGGCCATTGTGGCCAACGGGAGGGGGAAGCCGGACAGTTGGATCTGGATCTCGTTGTTCGCGTGCTGGTGATCTGCGCCGATGTGATCATCCTTGTCGTCATGCCGAGGGCCTTCCGGGCTGCCTTCCGCCCGCCGCTGCGGTGGGCGAGAGTCGGGTCTCTGGTGGTCATGATCGGGGTGTGCCTGTGGATGGCCCATACGCAGGACCCGGCGTGGTTCGTTGCCGTGCTCTACGTCGATCTGGCCGTCAGCATCGCCTATACGGCGGTCTCCCGGTTCGTCGGCAGGCGCCGGGCCCACCCGGTGGAGCCGTTGCGGCTCAGCCACTTCCTGCAGGAATCCGCCCGATTCGACGGACCGCAGTGGATCAGCACGATGGTCGGCTACACCGGGTCTGTCTTCGTCATCGTCGAGCAGCCGCAGTTGCGCCAGTTCGCCGTCACCCTGCTCGGCTCCCCTTGCCCGTTCTGCTTCGTCGAGGACCAGTTGCGGCGGATCCTCGGCGACGAGACATCGGCGGTCGCCCAGTACCGCACGCATCTCGGCGAAGGCAGCAATCGGCACGTCGTGCTCAAACGTGCGTCGTCCGCCGCGGATTGGGAAGTGAAGATGCTGACCCGGGACTCGTATCGGAGGCTCCTGCACGTGTCGGCGTGCCCGGTGCACGGACCGCTTACGACGCCCGACCGTTCATCGCACGCAGCCAGGTCTTGAGCGGCAGGAAGTCCTCGAAGATGCGGGCAGCCAGCGCCGGATTGTCGACCGCCACCCGGGCGAGCACGGCTTCGGCTTCCCTCAGGGCGGCCTTCGCGCCTGGTATGTCCACCGAGCCGTTGGCTCGCACCTGCGCCAATGTGCCCAGGGCAATGGCAAGTTCGATGTCCATCGCTACCGGGTTCGCCTCGGCCGGGCCCCGGAGGAGCGCAACGGCCTCCTCGGCAGCGGCCACCGCCTCACGGTGCCGGCCCAGCTCCGACAGCCGGCCGCCGAGAGTGCAGAGGGACATGGCGAGGCCGGGTTGGATTTCCGGGGCCGTCCCGGCCAGCTCGCGGTAGAGGCGGACGGCTTCCTCCACGGCTTCCAGGGCGCCACGGGTGTCCTCGGCCCGCTGGAGGCTGAGGTTGCCGAGGGCGCGGGCGAGCTGCGGCCGGTAGACCGCGGGATTGGTCTCCGCCAGGCCGCGCAGCATCGCTATGGCCTCCTCCGTGGCCCGCGCCGCCTTCGGGTAGTCACCCACGTCCGCCCGTCGGCGGCCGAGGTTGTTGAGATGACTGGACAGCTCGGGCCCGTGGGTCGCCGAATCCTCCCGGGCCAGTGCGCGCTGAATGCGGACGGCTTCCTCGGTGACCCGCAGTGCCTCTCTCCTCCTGCCCAAGCGCCCCAGGAGAACACCGTATTCACTGAGGGCGGTGGCCAGCCGGGCGCGATCGATCGGACGGTTGGTCACTCGGGCCCGTTTGCGGAGGATTTCCACCGCCTCCCGGCTGCTGTTCAGCCCTTCCTGGTAGCGCCCGAGTCCCGCCTGGGCGGCTGAAAGACTGTGGAGTGCCTGGTCCAGCCCGGCGTCCATCCTGCGCGCCTTGTCGCCCCAGGGCCCTTGGCGAATGAACCCGATGGCCTCCCTTGCTGCACTCTCGGCCTCCTCCCACCGTCCGAGGTACACGAGGGCAACGCTGAGGTTGACCAGGCTGTGGGCCAGCCCGATGGAGAATCCGACCGACTCGTGGAAGGCCTGCAGTCGTCCGAGCTCCTGAACCATTTCCCTCCGCATGATCGGACCGAGCAGCGCCAGCACCGCCCTCGGCCGGCGCAGGAGGCCGGTGCGGGGCGGCCGCGGTCGCACCGGGGGATGGGCGGTCGTCAGCCGCCGGTACAGGGCCACGGCCTCGCGGGTCGCCTCGACCGAGTCCGCGTACTGCCCGGCGGCCGCCAGACGCGCCCCGAGGTTGAAGAGGACCTGGGCACGGTGGGCCGGATCCTCCGAACGGGCCAGTTGACGTTCGGCGAGGCCGCGGGTCACGGCGGCGATGCCGACGGCCAGGTCGCCGGCATTGCGCTCGGGCAGGTGGACGGCGACCGCCTCCAGGACGTCGAGCCCCACGGCCGGTATCGCGGCCAGATCGGTCAGGGCGGCGCTGCCCGCCGTCAGCGCGAGCTCCGGCTCTTGGAGGAGGACCGGGAACAGGCACTGCGGCCCGAGGTGCGGCCACCTGACCGCCGCCGCGGCGAGGAACGCGATCGCGCGCGGGGCCCAGGCCGGGGGCGTGCGGTCGTCGCCGACGCGCAGCAGCTGCCCGGCCGTGGCCGGGGCCCAGTCCTGCGCGGGGTAGTCGGCGGGATGCCCCGGGAAGGTCAGGGCGAGGAAGTCCTCGGCGAGGCGATCGGGGTAGAGGGGCTCCAGGACGGTGTCCCGGGCAGGGTCGGCGGGTGGGTAGCAGACGGCGTGGTCGGTGAGGATCTGCTCCGGTGACGGCTCGAGCCCTTGGGCCGCGAGCACGGCCGTGCCGATCGGCCGGCTGACGGCCCCGGTGAGGACCGCTGTGAAGACGGCGCGGTTCATCGCGGCGGGCGGGGTACGGAAGGTCCGGCGGGCCGGGTCGAGTTCGTGGGTACCGTCGCCGTGCAGGCGGACCCAGTGCAGCTGTTCGCGGTCCAGGAGGTAGACGGTCAGGCCCGCCATGTCCTGCGGCGGGCGGCGCCCGGAGCGGTGGGCGTCGACGGCCACGAGCGCCGCCATGTGGACGGCGAGCGTCAGACCGTAGTCGGGGTGCTCCAGCGGTCCCGGCGGGTCGACCGCCCCGGGGTCCGCGATGCCGTAGCGGGCGGCGAAGCTCGTCCGCGCCGCCTCGAACATCTCTGCACGCTGACCGGACTCCCCCGACAGCGGTTCCAGTGCCTGGCTCGACAGGTGAGGCCGGTAGCCGGCCAGCGCGGCGCGCAGCGGGGGCCACGGATCGGGCGTGCGGGCGAGCAGGAGCACCCGGGCCGGCACGTCGGGGCGGTGCAGCAGCGCGTTGGACAGGAGCCAGGTCAGGTGGGACTGCGGCCAGCGGTCGGCATAGTCGACGATCAGGAGCACGCCCGGGCAACCGTCCAGGCGCAGGTCCTCGCTCCGGCCCGGTGACAGGACGGAACCTGGTCCGTGGGTGGCCGTGACCACCTTCCAGCCCGCCGTGAGCGACTCATCGGCGAAGCGGCCGGCCAGCCGGGTCTTGCCCTGGCCGCCCGGGGCGTGCAGCCAGCGCAGGGCCAGCCGTGGCCGGCCTTCGCGCCACTGCTCCAGCTGCCGCAACTCCTCGGCCCGGCCGGTGAAGCCGACCACGGCGAAGCGGGAGTTGAGCATCCGGCTGGGCAGCTCCGCCAGCCATTGCGGGTCCTCCTGCGCCGTGGGGCGGAAGTTCTCCAGCACGTACAGCGGCAGGCCGTCGCCGAACACGTGGATGTCGGCGCCGATCACCCCGTGGGCGTAGCCGGCGCTGACCGTGATGTTCTGCTCGATCCGGATCCGCTCACCGGCACCCCCGCCCTCGGACGGTCCCAAGGAAGCGACCCGAGTCACGAAGCGTTGAGGCCGGGCTTGGCCTCGTGCACGATGATGTTGCCGTGGATGACGGCATTGGCCCGGCTGTTGTCCCGGGTGTCCACGTTCTGGATCGCCGTCCAGTGCGTCCGGGGCTGCGCGGCCCGGCTCTCCTCCACCCAGGAGCTCAGCTCCGCTATGGCCTCGGGGTGTTGACGCAGGAGTTCCGCCAGCTGGAACCGCCACATCGGCGCCAGGCTCTGACGCGCCGCCTCGGCGTCCTCGGCCTGTCGCACCAGCTCGGCGCCGACCACCAGCTGCGTCTCGATGGCGGCTTGCTGTCCCTCGTCACCGCGCCGGAACAGCCGGACGAATCCGGCGCGGGCGGCCTCCCAGGTGTCGGTGAGTATGACGCCCACCAGCGTCGCCGCCCCTGCCTCGGCCAGCTGCGTTACTTCCTCCAGCATGGATCCCCCCTGTTGTTCGGTTGTCGGCTTGGACGTGGTCCCGGCCCGAGCGGTTGCCGGGACACCAAGCCGCGGGCTGCAACTGCGGCCGCCCGCCTGGACGTTACTGTGCCACGGTACCGCCCGGAGACGGCGTCTGCGGCTGTTCCCGCGCTGGATGCGTGGCACTGTACGGCGAGCGGTTGGCGGACCGGAGTGCGGCAATGCGCACCGGGCGGGACGAGCCGGCCGGCGGGCGCCGGTCACCTCTCGACGAGCCGCCGCTGTCCGGAGGCGGGGTCGAATCCGTGAGTGGAGAACGCGGGCCCGCCGGCGAGGTACGCCTCCACTGCCGCCTTGGACGTCGGAAACATCGGGCTGGGCAGGACGGCGGTGGCGGGGTGCCAGCGCACCTCCAGGTGCTTGTCCGGCTCGACGTTGACCAGCTCGCCGGTGAACTCGCTGGTGGCGAAGACGAAGAGGAGGAATCCGCCGCGCCCGTCCCAGCCTTCCTTGGCCTGGATGGTGTGCACCAGGCGCAGGTCGGACGGCCGGACGATGAGGCCGGCTTCCTCACGCAGTTCCCGGGCGGCAGCGTCGGGGATCTCCTCTCCGGGATCGACCTTCCCGCCGGGGATCGTCCACGCGGGTCCCGGGGTCCAACTGCGCTGCGCGTAATGGACGGTGGCGATCTGGTCGGTGTTCGGGTCGTGGACGATGACGCCGACCGACAGCCTGCTCGTCTCGTGCATCGGGGGGGCTCCTTGTCAGGGTGGAACGGTCAGATGGTGCGAAGACAGTGGTTGTGTGCCTGCTTCTAGCTGTCGCGCGGGGGCAGATCCGCGAGCGCGGTGTCCCGCATGATGCGGTCGACCGTGTCGTGGAGGGTGCTGTCGCTGCCGATGACGGTTTCGATGCCGCCCGGCAGAACGTCGTGCTCGCGGTACCAGCCGCGAACCTCCTGCTCCGTGACGGCGGCCAGGAATTCGCGATCGGCCTTCGAGGCGTGCCGGAGAAGCGTCTCGTCGATCGGGACGTCGAGGTAGTAGCAGCGGGTGACGCCGAGATGGTCGTCCACCAGGCGCGTGAGCATCTCGCTGTAGCGGTCGGCGTACAGGATGCCCTCGATGACGACGTGGTAGCCGGCGTCCAGCGCGTACCGGGCCACCATGTCGATCAGGCCGATGTTCGCGCCGCCGGGCCGGTCCCGCTCGCGCAGCACGACGCGGCGCAGGTTGTCCTGCGCGACCACGGCCAGGCCCCGCCCGAACCGCTCCCGGATCCCCGCCGCCACCGACGACTTGCCCGACGCCGAGTTCCCCCGGACGACCACGAGCCGGGTCTCCGCGCTCCCCGCAGGCGTCCCGGCCGGCGGGTGGCTCGCGGTGCTCATGCAGGCCATCCGGCGACGGACAGCGGGCGCCCGGCGGTGATCTGCGCGAGCGCGTCCGCAGTGTAGCCGACGATCGGCTGCGGAAGCCCGTCGAGCGGCCAGAAGCGGAGGGCGGCGTACTTGTCCGGCTCGCGGTTGGTGATCTTCCCGGTGTACGCGCGCGGGGCGAAGAACAGCTGGAGGCGTCCGGCTCCGTCGTCGGCGTCGAGGTGGTGGAGGGTGTGCAGCAGGTCGAGGTCCTCCTCCCGGACGGTGATGCCGAGTTCCTCATCGGCCTCGCGGGCCATGCCGGCCAGGACGGACTCTCCCGCTTCGAGGTGACCGGCCGGGGCGTGCCAGTGGCGGGAGGCGAACGCGGTGTTGGCGCGCTGTCCGAGCAGCACCCGGCCGTTCTCGATCAGGACCAGGTGGACTCCGACGACCAGCATGTGCGGCACGGGACGTCTCCTTCCAGGGGCGGGAGGGAACCGGTGCGGGGAGGGCGACCGGTTCAGGGCATGGCGAAGTCGCGATCAAACTGGTGATCGTTCGTCGTACGTGAGTGCATGGGCAGGTGTCCCACCGTAGGCGGCCCGGCGGGGCCGCGTCGGCGTGTCGCAGCGGATGCCACACGATCCGGTGAATGGCCTCAACTGGTCTTACGTGGAAGGAGGTTGTCGGTCGAACAGGGCAGTGTGCCACGGGGTACTGACAATCGCGCCGCGCTCGGCGGGAGGCGGGCCGTTCACGCATCCGCCAGGCCGGTGATCCGCTCCCGAGTGCGCTCGGTGCAGCGGGGGCCTCCGAGGCTCTCGCGCTGCCCCTGCCATGCCGTGGCGGTCAGCTCGTACGGGATTCGGGCTCGGTCGGGTTACTCCGGTAGTCGAAGTCGGGGTGGCGTGTGAGGCTGGTCATGAACGTCTCCTCGTCCCAGACGGAGACGAGGAGCGGGTGGTCGGAGAGCTCGGGCAGCGGGATGACCTTGAACTCCCGGAGCGCCGGCAGCAGGACGCGGGAGGCGCGCTGGAAGTCGATGCGCTGGGGCGGCCCTTGGTGCAGGTTGACGTGGGGGTACTGGCTGGCGGTCGGTGCGAGGGCGTCGGCCTGGCCGAGACGGGTGGCCGCGTGGAGGGCGATGTCGTCGATTCCGGCGCGGGTGAGGGTGCGATCGGGCTCGGTGTCGCTCTCGCTGCCGCCGCGGGTGCGGTGTTCCTGGTGGGTGCGGTTGAGGATGGTCGGCCACTCCGGGAAGGGCTGCTGCTCCTGGCCGGAGGCGCTGTAGGAGTTGAAGTCTCCGCCGAGGAAGCCGACAGGTTCGCGGAATCTTGCGTCACTTCGTGGAGGAACCCGAGGGCCACTCCGCCTAATTATGTAGATTCACGGGCGAGTTCGAGACCGTGGTCCTTCCCGAACCGTTTGTGTCAGCGGATGGCGTTCACGGCACGGCGGTGATCCACTGGTCCATGACCGACGTGATGCTCCGCCGCCTCACCCGCGCCGCCACCCCGACCTGGCGTGACCCGCCACCCTGGCGTCCAGCACCCGTGACCGGCAGGAGCATCGATGAGGGAACTCCTGGACAAAATCGAGTCCCGGCAGCAGCTCGTCCATGAGACAGTCGACGAACTGCGTGAGCAGATCGCCCGTCTCGCCGAACAACTCGCTGCTGCCGAAGACACCTTGAAGCGTCTGCAGATCACCCGGGAGACCGTCCTGGAACTGGCCGCCGAGGACGGCACAGGGCCACCCGAGACGCTGCCGCCCGGATACCGCGCGATCCTGGCCGCCATCGAGGCAGCAGGAGAAGGACTCCGGGCCAAAGACGTCTGCCGAGCCCTCGGCCTTGACGCCGAGCCACGGCACACCGAAGGCACCCGCGCCAAGCTGAAACGCCTGGTCAGCCGCGGCATCCTCACAGAACCCGAGCGCGGCCTGTTCACCCTCACCAACCCCACGCCGGTCATCCCAGGCTGAACTCCGGCGAAGGCTCACAGAACAATCTCTGAGTGCTTCACGCTGCCTGGCGGCGGGTGCGGCGTTGGTAGGACCAGGCGGCGGCGCCGAGAGCGAGGCCGTAGGGTCCCATGCCCGAGTAGGCGATGTAGAACGCGAACGGCGAGAACCCGTCGGTGTCGGGGTGGGAGAGGCCGAAGACCATGAGCACCACGTTGGTCAGGGCGAGGACGCCGAAGACCGGGGCGAGGATGGCGGCGGTCACCCAGGCCGGCGTCAGCGGCAGCCACCGGGGGACGGGCTTGCGGGCCAGCAGCGGCACCCAGCGCGGGAAGATCCGCCCCCACGGACGCACCAGCCCCAGCAGCAGGAAGATGCCGAGCGCGGCCATGACGACCGTGACGTCCACCCCGTGCTCGTACAGCCACAGCATCGCGGAGTTGATCGGACCCAGGTCCTTGCCGCGCGCCCTGGCTTCCATCCCCTCCAGCAGGGTCGGGTACGTGGCCGGGATGCCCCAGGTGCCGTCGAGGGACCAGTACTGCTTCATCGCCGCGTACGGGAGCAGCGCGATCGCGCCCACGTAGGCGATGCGGCGGATGCGGGGCGAGGCCGGTTCGATGGCGCTGCTTGTCGTCTTCACGGTGTTCATCCTGTTCGGCGGCCCGAACCGCCGACTCCGCCCGGAGTATTCACCTCGTCCCCCGCCCGGGGGATCTCTCGTCGCCCGGACTCATCACCTCGGCCCATCCTCCGTGGGAACGGACATCAGCCCACGAATCGCCCTCTCAGTGGGCGTTTTGGCACATATAATTCCGTAAATGGCTTATGGTCATGCTGCTTTGGTGACGTTATGCCCGATAGATCAGCAACGCCCCTCCTCGGCTCAGAAGATCGGCTGTCCGTCTCGCCCGTATCTATGCCTTGAAGTCCGTCTGGTTTGAAGAAGTCACAGAAACGCCCACTGGGTCGTGGAGCAGGGCCCTCCGCCCCATCCGTGCTGACGCTGTGTCATGACCGAGCGCAAGCCGTACCCGAGCGATCTGTCCGACGCCCGATGGGCCCTCATCGAGCCGATTCTGACAGCATGGAGAAAGGCCCGGCTCGACCGCAGGCCCACTGGCCAGCCGGCGAAGGTCGACCTGCGCGACGTCTTCAACGCGATCCTCTATGTCAACCGCACCGGAATCCCCTGGAAGTACCTCCCGCACGACTTCCCCAACCACGGCACCGTCTACGCCTACTATGCGGCATGGCGTGACGAGGGCATCTTCGCCCAACTCAACTATGACCTCACCGGATTGGCTCGGGTAAAGGAAGGCCGCAAACCCGAGCCGACCGCCTCGGTGATCGACACCCAGAGTGTGAAGACCTCCACCAACGTGCCCCTGGCCAGCCAGGGAACCGACGCGGCGAAGAAGATCGTCGGGCGGAAGCGCGGCATCCTCACTGACGCCATCGGCCTGATCCTCGCCGTGACCGTGACCGCCGCGAGCCTGTCCGAGAACGCCCTGGGAATCCACCTCCTCAACCAGGCCAAGAAGACCTACCCGAGCATCTCCAAAGCCTGGGTCGACACCGGCTTCAAGAACGCCGTGGTCGAGCATGGAGCCGGCCTGGGAATCGACGTCGAAGTCGTCAACAGAAAATCCAACGTCCGCGGCTTCCACGTCGTGAAAAGGCGCTGGGTGGTCGAACGAAGCTTGGGGTGGATCATGCTGCGTCGCCGCCTGGCCCGGGACTACGAGACCCTGCCGGCCAGCTCCGAGGCCATGATCCACATCGCCTCTATCGACAACCTCTCCAAGCGCATAACGGACGAGACCACACCAACCTGGCGAGGAACCTACTAGAACATAAAGGGCAATCTGCCTACTTCAAACGCCCTCTCAGAGCTCCGGGTCCAGTTTTCCGGCCTCAGAAGTGTGTGGATCGCGTGTGAGCTGGCCTAATTCGTCGCAACCATGCATGGCGACCCTGCGCAACCTGGCGATCAACGCTCCGGAAGTACGGCCATCGCAACATCGCCGCCGGCCTCCGCCACGTCTCCTACGATCCCTTCAGCCGGCCGCTGGACCTACTGAACATCCCCTGACCAGGCCGTCTACATGATCGCCGGGACTTTGAAACGCCTCTGGGGAGACAACGGTTTCCGGCAACACTGGAGTCACGCGCTGGCACGCGATCGCAATCCCGGCCAATGCGAGCACCCCATCCCACCCCACGCCGAACTCCGCAGCCTGCTACTTTCAGGATAAGAGCCTCTCAATGGCAATTTGATCACCAGGTATCCGATATCGGACGGCGGAGCCCGCGCGCGTGGCTCAAATTCGTCGACATAAGGCACACGCCTCGATCGCCGTGGCTGCGCGTGACATAGATGAGGCACCTCGCAAGGCACTCCAGCCACTCCTCTCCCGAACGCCACGGGGTTTTGATTCGTCAACTCAGGAACCGAAGGCCAATGACCGCCAACTCGGCCATACATTAATCAGGCTCAGGATCTGTCGCGTGCGGACGGTGTCACCGGCTACACATGGACGCGCATGTTCAACGGGGGATCAGAAGAAGCCATCGACCTTGTGGGGGGATTTGATGTGGCGTGTCCGCAAGTCAGCCACCGTCGTGACAGTCGTACTGTCCGTGCTGTTAAGCCTGTTCGGTCCGAGTTCGACCTGGGCGTCCGCCACGAGTCATCCGAAGGCAGCCGCTGAGGCGCCAGCGCGGAAGTTGCCGGAGCCGCCTCGGCCGATGAGTGACGAGGATCGGGACGCTCTCACCAAGGCGGCGACCGGGGATACTTCCGGCGCTCAGGTGGTCGACGAGATGAATGGTGGCGTCAGTGTTGTGGCGCCTGCGCGTACGCCGTCATCGGCTCGTGATGCGGCGCCGAATGCCGCAGGGGCGGGGTCGCTGGTCTGGCCGCCGGCCGGGTGGGTGGACGGCCGGACGGGGTGGGGGTATTTCGTCATGCCCTCCTACCAGAGCACCATCTGGGCCGTCCAATCTCAGGCCTACTACATGCACATCCCCTCGGTTCACTGGGCTGTGTACCGTGCCACGGACAACGTCAAGATCGCGGAGAACTGTGAGGCCAACGATCCCAGCGTTGTGGATGGTGGGGGGTTCTGGGTCGAGTTGTACAACGGCCGGGGTGGCACCCTCCTGCAGTCCGGCATCGGCTACTACGCCAAGTTTGCGTACTCGACCAACTTCCCGGCGGGTCAGCACATTCGGACGCAGGACTGGTCATGCACGTCTGGCTGGTCGTCGGAGGTCCAGACGCCGACTCTCACGTCGTTCACCAACGGGCACACCGTCCCGACCGCCGAGACCACCGGTTGTGGCTGTGCGGACTCCTCCGGCCGTGACCAGTTCCAGGGACACCGCGGTGATCCGGTGAACACGCTCACCCGTTCCGAGAACGAGCGCGCGACCGACACTGCCCTCTCGGCGCCGGGCGTGCCGTTCGCACTGGCCCGTACGTACTCCAGTGACACCGCCGCTCTCGCGAACTCCCCGCTCGGAGCGCACTGGTCGTTCCCGTACTCGGCCTCCGTGCAGGACCAGGGCGGCTCCACCGTCCAGGTCACCCTGGAGACCGGCGCGCAAGTCACGTTCAACCGCGATTCCTCGGGAAACCTGACCCCAACCGATGGAGTCCGCTCCACCCTGACGGGGAATTCCACTACCGGCTACCGCTTCACGACCCCGGACAAGCAGTCGATGAGCTTCGACACCGGGGGCCGCCTGACCAGCTGGGTCGACCTCAACGGTGCCGGTCTGACTTTCGCCTACAACGGCACCCAAAGCGGACCGTCGACGATCACTGACGCGGCCGGACATACCGTCACCCTGACCTATGCCGCGTCGTCCCCGCTGCTCACCAATGTGGCTCTGCCGGATGGCCGTTCGGTTACCTACGGATACACCAACGGGCTGCTGACCTCGGTCATCGGTCTGGACGGCGGCACAACCACCTACGCCTACGACTCCGGCGGCAGGCTGACCGGGATCACCGATCCGGCCGGCCACCAGGTCATGAGCACCACCTACGATGCCAACGGGCTGGTGATCTCCCAGACGGACGCCAACGGCCGCACCACGTCGTTCACCGGGACCGCCACTGCAAACGGCTACTCCACCTACACCGACGCCAACGGCGGCAAGTGGACCGACTACTACACAGGCAGCCAGCTCTACCAGTCGGTCGACCCGTACGGTAAGAAGACCGCCTACGCCTACGACAGCAACCAGCGCCTGTCACAGGTGGTGGACGCCCAAGGACACCTGACCCAGTTCGGCTACGACGCAGCGGGTCACCTGACCACCCGGACCCTGCCCGATGGCTCGACCGAGTCCTGGACCTACGACGGCACCGGCAACCAGACCTCACACACAACGCCCGGCGGCGCCAAGACAACAGCGACCTACGATTCCGCGAACCACCTGACCGGCCAGACCGACGCGGCCGGTGGAACCACCACCTACACCTACACCGCGAAGGGCCAACTGGCCTCACGGACCTCGGCGGCCGGCCGCACCATCAGCTACACGTACGACAGCGCCGGAAACCTCATCACGGGGACCGACCCGGCCGGGAACAAGACCAGCTACACCTACGACTCCACGGGCCGGCGCACGAGCGTCACGGACCCACGCGGCAACGTGGCGGGCGCCAACCCGGCGAGCTACACCACGTCCTTCGCCTACGACTCCGCCGACCGAGTCCTCTCGATCACTGACCCGACCGGCGGAAAGACCGTTTACGGCTACGACTCCGCCGGCAATCGCACGTCCCTGACCGACCCCCTGGGCAACAAGACGTCGAACATCTACGACAACACTCACCATCTCCTGACCAGCACGGACGCTGCCGGACACCAGACCGGCTACACGTACGACGCCAATGGCAACCAACTCACCCGGACCGACCCCACCGGGGCGAAGGCCAGCTACACCTATGACCTGGCCAACCGCCGGCTGACCGCCACCTCCCCGCGCGGCAACGCCACCGGTGCCACGGCCGCCGCCTACACGACCTCCTACAGCTACGACTCGCTGGGCAATCTCACCAGCACCACCGATCCGACCGGCGCCGTCACCACGACGACCTATGACTCGTTCAGCCGGCCCGTCACCACGGTCGACGCCCTCGGCAACACGACCGCCACCACCTTCGATGCGGACGGCCACCCGGTCTCAATCACCGACCCCGCAGGCGCTGTCACCAAGAACACCTACGACCCGCGCGGCTGGCCGGCCTCCACCATCGATCCCCTGGGTGGCAAGCGCACCTACGGGTACGACGCCGACGGCAACCAAACCTCAATCACCACCGCCACCGGCAGTACCACCACCTGGACCTACGGTCCGAGCGGCCAGGTCACCGGTACCGTCGACCCGCGCGGCAACTCTCAGGGCGCCACCGCATCCGACTACACCACCAAGTACACATACGACCCGGCGGGCCAGCGGACGACCGTCACCGATCCGCTCGGCAACACGACCACAACCGCCTTCGACGCGCTCGGCCGAACGACCTCGGTCACCGACCCGTTGGGGAATGTGACCGGCTACGCCTATGACGCCGACGGCAACCTCACCAAGGTCACCGCGCCGACAGTCGCCGCCACCACCTACTCCTTCGACCCGGCCGGCAACCGCACGGCCCGCACCGACGCGAACGGGCACACCACCGCCTACGCGTACGACACCGACAACCGGCTGACCACCGTCACCGACCCGCTCAACCGCAAGACGACCTACACGTACGACCTCGACGGGAACCGAACCGCGGTCGTGGACGCCCGCGGAGTCACCGTCACCACCAGCTACGACGCGCGCAACCTGCCCACCGGCGTCACATACTCCGACGGCACGCCCGCGGTGTCCTACGCGTACAACGCCGCCGGCCAGGCCACCGGTCTGACCGATGCCACCGGCAGTCGGGCCCTGACATACGACGCCGACGGACGCCTGCTGACGGCATCGGTTCCCGGGTCGGGATCCGGCTTCACTTACACCTACGACGCGGCCGGGTACCCGACCGGCCGCCAGTACCCGGACGGCCGCACCACGACGATCGCCTACGACGCAGACCACCGCGTCACCGCCCAGACCACCGCCAGCGCCACCACCACCTACACCTACGACCCGGCGAACCACCTGGCTTCCACCGTCCTGCCCGCCGCCAACGGCTACACCGAGACCCGCGCCTACGACCACGCTGGGCAACTGACCGGCATCTCCAGCGCGAACAGCACCAGCACCCTCGCCTCCTGGGCCGTCACCCGTGACGCCAACGGCCGCCCCACTACGGTCAATGCTGCTCGAGCCGGTCTCGCGCCTGGCGGTTACACCTACAGCTACGACCCCAACGGCCGTCTGCTGACCGGCTGCTCGGCACCCGCTGCTTCCGTCGGCTGCCTCAACGGGTCCGCTCTCACCTACACCTACGACCCGGTCGGAAACCGCCTGACCCAGACCAGCGGCGCGGCGACGACCAACTACACCTACGACGCGGCCGACGAGCTCAGCCAGGCAAGTACCGGCGCCACCACCACGAGCTACACCTACGACGCCGACGGCAATACCACCAGCAGGAAGACTCCTGCGGCCTCGGCCACGATCACCGCCGGCAACGGCCTCGCCTCCGGCAGTTCGATCAGCTCCTCCAGCGCCCGCCTGACCATGCAGACGGACGGCAACCTGGTCCTCTACTCCATAGCCTCCGGCCAGGCCCTGTGGTCTTCGCAGACCGGCGGCCACCCGGGCGCCACAGCCAAGCTGCAGAACGACGGCACTCTCGTCGTCAACGACACCAACAACACCAGCCTCTGGACCAGCCCCACCGCCGCTGGCACCGGTGCAGTCGCCGTCGTCCAGGCCGACTCCAACCTCGTCGTCTACGACCAGACCAGCAACCCCCAGTGGTCCACCAAGACCACCGACCCGATCGCCGCCGCAGGAGGTGTCACCTACACCTACGACGGCGCCGGGAACCAGGTCACTGAGACGCTCGGAGCGAACACCTACAGCTTCACGTACGACGCGTCCGGCAACCGCACCACCACCAAGACCAACGGCGCGCTCAGCGGCACCGTCCAGTGGGACACCAACGCGCCGCTCCCGCAGATCGCCACCGAAACCGACGCCACCGGCGCTCCGAAAGCCGACTACACCTACGACCCGAGTGGTCGGCCGGAATCCCAGAAGACCGCCGCCGGCACCCTCTACGCCCACCACGACTGGCTCGGCTCCATCACCGACCTGACCGACGCCACCGGAACCCAGCAGGTCCGCTACAGCTACGACCCGTACGGCGCCCGCAGCACCAACACCACCGGAACCAACGCACCGTCAGCCCCCATGGGCTTCACCGGCCAGTACACCAACCCGATCGACAATCAACTCGACCTCCGCGCCCGCCGCTACGACACCACCACCGGCCGCTTCACCACCCGCGACCCGATCCAACTCCGGCCCACCACGCCCTACAGCGGCGACTACACCTACGCGAACGACGCACCGACCTACCTCACCGACCCCACCGGCCAGTGCAGCTTCACCGCGAAGCTCTACGACTCCCTCCACTCCCTCGCAGCGGTCTTCGGCTCCGGCGGTCACTGCGCCGAGGAAGACCGAGCAGCTGCACACAAGAATCCGCTCGTCGCAGCGGCGAATCAGCACATCGAACAAGGCACCGAGAAGATCATCAACGCCCCGGGACAATTCACCGAAGGCTACTGGGACACCCAGACCTTCGGACTCGTGCCGCCCCTCATCCCGGGATCGCAGACCTGCCAGAACTCACTCGCCTACGGCGGCGGCGCCCTTGCCGCGATGCTCACGCCCTGGGGCGGCCCGGAGGAAGATGCCGTCGAGATCGCGGCGCAGGAGATCAGGGCCGCGTATCCGGGAGAGTCCGGACATACCAAGCCCGTACACGGGCCAGTTCAACCGATTCATCTGGCGCTCGGTCTGGATTCGGTCCGCGGGGAGTCCCCGCAAGCGCTCGCGATCTTCGCTCAGGAACGAGGGGCAGTCACGTTCAAGACCGGCCCCTTCAACGACCTGATCCCTCTTGGGGTGGTTCGGGATGTAAACCTTCTGGGGGCAATGATCAACCGCGTAGTCGAGGGAGGCGGGAAGATCTCATTCAACATGCAGGGAATTCAGAACGTCCAAGACATCCTGGCCGGCGTTGACACCGGATTCGGCTACACTTCATTCGAGCTCAGGTACGTCTGCAAGAACCCGTCCGTGCGAGCCGTGACAACGTTCTTCAACGGTAGCCCGCCCTGCTAGAAGATCGGCCGGTTCGGCAGTCCTGAGATCTGTTCGAAATCGGTGATATAAGGGCCTCTTCCTGTCCGTGGCATGAATCACGTCATGGGCAGAAAGAGGCCCTTCCTCTTCCTGCTTGCACCTGCCGGATTGACCACTCGAATTCAACGGTCCGCTCAACGCCCGGTGGGTAATCGGTTCAGGGGGCTGCCGTCTCATCTGTAGAGTGCCCGAGGGGCGTGAAGGAGGGCGATGCCAGGGCCTTCCTTGCTGGCCTCCCTGATGGGATGATGTCATGATGGATGAGTCATTGGAGGAAGCGTGGGACTTCACGCTTGCCTGTGCAAGGTCTATCGATGATGAATATCAGAGATCTCAGGAGCTGGGGCTGACGGCCCTGATGATCAGTGCGCGCCCCAGTGGCGTCGGGCGATTTTTTCCGTTCACCAGCCACGGCAGGCTGTGCTTCAGCACGGGTCCTCGTTGGTGGACGGCCGACGGCGGAGAACTGCTTCCGGCATTTGTGACTGTCGACCGGGATGGTGGTTATCAGGTCTGGGCGGGTGGCCCCTACCCCAAGGCCGCTGATGAGGCTGTCGTCGTACTGGAAACCGAGAATCCTGTCGAGGCCGCCGCTAAGGTTGAAGATATACTTGCCTCTCGAATTGAATGACGATCCAGAAAATCAGCAATGAAGAGCCGGGAAACTCGGGAAAGTTCTCCGTTGGTGGGCGGCCGCATGGCGGGCGATGCGCACTGGAACCAGCCAGGGTTGATCGAGGGCGACCGCCGGTGTCGTGCTCTATGCCCGAGTGGGATCGATGATGAACCGCTCTGGGTGAGCGACTTGCAGGTACTTCACCGCCGTGGCTGAGGAGATCCCGAAGACATGCATGAGGTGGAGAGGGTCTTCGGTCTCGTGGGCTTCGTCGAGGATCCGGTCGCTCCAGATCTTCTGGGCGGGCAGCCCGGTGAACCTGAAGTAGTACTGCACTGCGAACTTGTTGATTGGCGGGCGATCGGCGTGCATGGCGGTGCGGCGGGTGACCAGCAGATGGGGGTTGGCGCTGAGCGGCCACCGCTGGTGGCGGTCACGAAGCCAGTTGGCGATCAACAGCAGGGTGAGCTCATCGAGGTAGATCAGGCGGGTGCCGACCTTCAGTTGGCCGTGCGCCCGGTCGGGGTCGCTGACGAGCAGGGTGCGCAGGGCCAGCGGTCGTACGGCGTGGATGGCGACCAGGGCGACGCACAGCTTTCCGAAGGCGGAGGGGACCTTGTCCAGCATTCCCGTGATCTTGTCGCTGGGGATGGCGCAGGGCACGCCGGCCTTCCTGCCGATGTGCACGACGCGGGCCGGGTCGTGGAAGATGACACGCTCCCGCTTGAGGGCACGGAAGAGCGATTGCAGGCCGGAGTGGACAGAGCGCCCGGCGGCGCCCGGCCGGTCCTCGACGGCTTTCTTGACGTGTTCCGCGGTGATCTCACGGAGGCTTGTGACGGCGCCGGCCCAGGTAGTGAGGACAGGAAGAACGTAGCCGACGTAGCGGCGGACCGTGGTCCACTCCTTCGCCGGGGAGGGGCGTCGGCCCTGGCCTCGCAGGGCGCGGATCCACACACCGACGTCGTCGCGGAAGCAGTCGGGAACTGTCGCGGCGAGCTGTGCGACGGCCGCCTCGTCCATCCCGGTCTCGCGGCCAGGAGAGGGGATCAGCAGCTCTCGTTGTTCGAGGAATTGTGCGACCCGCAGCCCGGCGAAGTTGGTGCGGAGCTTCGACAGGGCCCGCAGGTCCTGCTCTTCAATGGGGGACTCGCTTCCGAGGTGGGCGAGCACGATGCGCAGGACCTGCAGGTTCGCCAGCCGGGTCCATTTGTTCCAGCGTTCGGCGCGGGCTTGGCGGTCGAGGGCATCGACCAGCGACTGCGCGGTGGATGTGAGTGCGGGCAGCGGCCGGTCCAGCAGCATAGCCCACTGGCGGGGCGGTGAGGAGAAGAGGAGTTGCTGCCCGGCGGCGACGAGGTGCTCGGAGATGGCCTCGGGCGCGGGCTCCACCCTGGCGCGGGGCAGCCGGAGCGGCTGGAGGAACAGCCACAGCTGGTCCGCTACGGCCAGCTCTGGGCTGCCCATGGCGACGGCGATCGTGCACAGCCGGCAGCGGCTCTCGACGAGCGGTAGTGTTCGCCCGCATCGGCGACACGGCCCGGTCGCCGCGTCGGAGCGGGAGCCGAACGAGCGGCACGGTTCACAGATGACCCTGGCGGTGCCGGTCCAGGCCAGGCAGTGCGTACAACTGCGCGGCGGGCGCGGCGGTGGAACGGGCCGGTAGCCGCTGACATTGGGGCGGCGCTTACGGCGCGGGCCGATCGTGCGGCGTCGGACGATCGGCGGCCTGGGCGTAGTGCGCTCTCGCAAGAGGCCCGCTTCGTGCAGGACCAGAGCGACCGCCTCCCTCTGCTCGGCAAGCTGGTCGAGGTCCTCGGCACGGACCAGGTCCTCGTCGGCCTCCTTGGCAGCCACGGCCAGGCGGGCCAGCGGCATCAGCGACCAGCGCCAAGCCGGACCGTGTCCGCGCTCCTCATGGAGGCGGCGGGCCGCAGCGTCGATCACTTCGTGCTCGGCCAGCGGCCGACCGCGGATGCGTCGGCCGTGGCCTGCCGTCAGGACCCGTGGAAGGCGGAGCAGGGAGATCTGGCCACGAGCCTGAACGGGGCACACGCTGGGATCGTCCGCAGGCTCGGCGGCCGGGTGGGCACGCTTCCAGTCGCGGCTGCGGGGCATGTCAACGGTTCGTGAATTTAGACCCTGTTCTTGGGTTCTAACGCTTGTCGCAACATTCCTTGATCATGATGGGTGTGTTGATGGCGAGGCGGGGACCGAAGCGCAGGCTCGACGTCGAGGAGGGTGATGGCGCGCAGGACGTGGTTCTCCCCGTCGACGCGCGGGTGAACCCGGACTCCTCGACCTGCTTGCCGGCCGCGTTGCGGTAGCGGATCTTGTAAGCCTTCGGGCACTTGGACCACCGCGACACGGGGTGTTCGCACTCCTTGAAGAACGTCCCCATGCCGCGGCGGAGTTCGTGGCCATGGCTGATCGGGCTTCCGGGTCTGAAGCTGACCTTTTGCTGACTCCGGATGGTCGATCAGGTCCCTAACCTTGGTGAAACTGCTGGTTCCGTGGCTGACCTGCGAGTGTTTCGCAGGTCAGCCACCGTCTACGGGAGCACGTCGATATAGCTCATCATGCCGTGGTCCTCGTGCGCCGCGATGTGGCAGTGGAACATCCACCGGCCCGGGTAGTCCGCGAAGGCGACCCGGATCACGACCCGCCCCGGGACGCCGTCGACCGCGTGCGGCACCGGCACGGTGTCCTGGCGGTGGGTGTACGGCTGGGCGGCGCCGTCGACGGACACCACCTGGAACGCGGTGGTGTGCAGGTGGAACGGGTGGTCCTCGCCGGAGTGGTTGACGATCGTCCACTCCTCGACGGTGCCGAGCCGGGCCGGCGTGTCGAAGACGGAGCGGTCCATCGCGAACTGCTGCCCGTTGACGTAGAAGGTGTTGCCGTCGGCGCTCTCGGACAGGTCGAGGGTGCGCCGCCGGGCGACCGGCGCGGCGGCGAGGTCGGCCGGGGCGGTCGGCAGGGCGCCGGTCGGCTCCGGCAGCCGGTCGGCCGGGCGGCCGGTGACGGCGACGGTGGCCAGCGGCACGTCCGGATAGGTGTCGCCCTGCGGCCCGTTGCTGTAGGCCGCGGTGCGCAGGACGGTCCGGCCGGGTGCGCCGCCCGCGGTGACGAGGACGTCGTAGCGCTTGCCCGGGGGCAGCAGCAGCTCGTCCGCCGTGGTGATCGCGGCGACGGGCGTGCCGTCCTCGCCGACGACGGTGAAGCGGCGGCCGTCCAGCCGGAGCCGGTAGAAGATGTCGGCCCCGGCGTTGACCAGCCGCCACAGCTGGGTCTCGTCCGGCCGCATCGACAGCACCGGGCGGAGACGGCCGTTGACGAGCCGTACGGTCGGGTTGCCGGACTGCAGGGGGTTCGCCTCGGTGTTTTGGAGGATGTGCCCGCCCGCGTCGAGCTGGACGTCCTTGAGGACGACGGTGTGCGCCGTGACGTTCCGCAGGTCCGCCGGCAGCAGCGTGCGGTCGTCCCCGACGATCAGGGCGCCGGACAGGCCCGCGAAGATCTGGTTCTCCACGTCGCCCGGCATGAATCCCGCGTCGTGCCCGGCCATGGCGCCGGCCGCGGGGCACGAGGTGCCCATGGCGTGGCTGTGGTACCAGAACGTGCCCTGTGCGTGGTCGGCGGGGATCTCCAGCCGGTACGTGGTGGATTCGCCCGGTGCCACGCACAGGAACGGGTCGTCGGACTGCCCTTCGGGGGACACGTGCAGGCCGTGGAAGTGCAGGTTGGTCGCGACCGGGAGGTGGTTGACCAGGCGGACGGTGACGGTCGATCCGGGCGCCACCCGCACGGTGGGCGCCACGAACGAGCCGGTGTAGGAGGCGCCGTAGACCTCGCGCCCGGAGACGTCGAAGCGGCTGCGCGCGGCGTCGAGCGTCAGGGTGAGGTCGGGGTTTGCGCTGCCGGTGGCGTCCACGGTGGCCGGGTCCTGGAAGGGCATGCCTGCCCGCATGCCCTTCTCCTGCTCGGCGGTCGACGGCGGTGGGGGTGGCGCCGCCGGCGAGGCGGCCACCGCGTCGGCGCCGACGGCCGCCGAGATCAGTACCGCCACCGCGGTCACCGCGTGGATGACGCGTCTGGTCCGCCGTATTCGCTGCCGCTGGGCGTGCGCGTCCGCTCCGATGTCACGGGACATCAGGGTTCTCCGTATTCACTTGGGTGAGGGTTGAGTGGTGCGGGCGCCAGGATTCATCAACCGGCATGCGCCCGACAAGACTCAGTCGTGAATTCCTTCGCCTCCGGTTGCCAGGGCGGCGGCCTTGCGCAGGAGGACGGAGCGTTCGCGCGCGTTGCCGCACAGGCGGACGGCGAGGTCGAGCTCGGCGCGGGCCTCGGTGGTTCGGCCGAGGCGGGTCAGGAGCTCGGCGCG
>NZ_JBFBDY010000026.1:0-31862 GCF_040683475.1 Kitasatospora sp. NPDC093558
AGAAGAAGAACCAGTGACCGCTGAAAACCGTACCGTGGTCGTCACGGGTATCGGCGCCTTCACGCCGCTGGGCGGCGACGCCGCCACCACCTGGGAGAACCTGGTGGCGGGCCGTTCCGGAGTGTCGGCCCTGACCGAGGAGTGGGCCGCCGACCTGCCCGTCCGGATCGCCGCCCGCACCGCGGTCGACCCGGGCGAGATCCTGCCCCGCCCGCTCGCCCGCCGGCTGGACCGCTCGGCGCAGTTCGCGCTGATCGCCGCCCGCGAGGCCTGGGCCGACGCCGGTTACGAGACCCCGGCCACCGACGAGTCCTCCAAGCTCGCCCCCGAGCGCCTCGGCGCGGTCATCGCCTCCGGCATCGGCGGCGTGACCACCCTCCTCGACCAGTACGACGTGCTGAAGGAGAAGGGCTCCCGCAAGGTCTCCCCGCACACCGTCCCGATGCTGATGCCCAACTCCCCGGCGGCCAACGTCGGCCTGGAGGTCGGCGCCCGCGCGGGTGTGCACACCCCCGTCTCCGCCTGCGCCTCCGGCGCCGAGGCGATCGGCTACGCGATCGAGATGATCCGCACCGGCCGCGCCGACGTCGTGGTGGCCGGCGGCACCGAGGCCGCGATCCACCCGCTGCCGATCGCCGCGTTCGCCAACATGATGGCGATGTCCAAGAACAACGACGAGCCCGAGCGCGCCTCGCGCCCGTACGACAAGGGCAGGGACGGCTTCGTGCTCGGCGAGGGCGCCGGCGTGGTCGTGCTGGAGTCGGTCGAGCACGCCGAGGCCCGCGGGGCCCGGATCTACTGCGAGGCCGTGGGCCAGGGCCTGTCCTCGGACGCCCACCACATCGCCCAGCCCGAGCCGACCGGCGCCGGCGTGGCCCGCGCGCTGGCCGACCTGTTCGAGCGCAACACCCTCGACAAGGCCGAGATCGTGCACGTCAACGCGCACGCCACCTCGACCCCGCAGGGCGACACCGCCGAGCTGAAGGCGCTGCGCAAGGAGCTCGGCGAGCACCTGGACCACATCGCCGTCTCGGCCACCAAGTCGATGACCGGCCACCTGCTGGGCGGCGCCGGCGGCATCGAGACCGTCGCCACCGTGCTGGCCCTGTACAACCGGATCGCCCCGCCGACCATCAACGTCGAGGAGCTCGACGACGACGTGGACGCGGACATCGTGCGCGACGAGGCCCGTCAGCTGCCCGCCGAGGGCCGCATCGCGGCGCTGAACAACTCGTTCGGCTTCGGCGGCCACAACGTGGTGCTGGCCTTCCGCACCCGCTGACCGAGCCCGTACGAAAGGGGCCGGCGCTCTTCGTGAGCGCCGGCCCCTTCGTCGCATGCCGCCTGGTTTCAGACCACCTGGTGCAGCCAGCGCACCGGAGCGCCCTCACCGGCGTACCTGAACGGCTCCAGCTCGTCGTCCCAGGGCTTGCCGAGCAGCCGGGAGATCTCGGCCTCCAGGTCGGCCCCCTCGCTGCGGGCGCGCAGCAGGACGGCGCGCAGCCGGTCCTCGGGGATCAGGATGTCCCCGTGGATGCCCGTGACGGCGTGGAAGATGCCGAGCGAGGGCGTGCTGCTGTAGCGCTCGCCCTCCGCCGTGGCGCAGGGCTCGCTGGTGACCTCGTACCGCATCAGCTGCCAGCCGCGCAGCGCGGAGGCGAGCTTCGAGGCCGTGCCGGGCTCCCCCTGCCAGGAGAGCTCGGCGCGCCAGTGTCCGGGCGCGGCCGGCTGGCGGATCCAGTCCAGGCTCACCCGCACACCGAGCACCCCCGCGACGGCCCACTCGACGTGCGGGCACAGCGCGCGGGGCGCGGAGTGGATGTAGAGAACTCCACGTGTCGTCACCGGGACCTCCAGGCTGTGGACGAGGGTCGCCTTCCCCAGCTGCCTCGTGCCTGCAGTTGATCCACAGTTACCCACGTTTACCGACATTAAGCCACTAAATTGAGCAAAACGGACAGGCTTTCGCTCAATGCTAGTCGAATCCTCAATGAGGTCTACCCCTCGGCCGGATCTCTCCCCCGAACGGCCCCATCGCCAGGCGGGACCACCGTACCGCGCCGCCCCGCAGGATGGATGACGCGCTTTCGGATCCGACCGGATTGCGGTAGTGCGACGGGCTTCCCTGCGCCGTGCACGCAAACCGCCCCGCGCGCCCGGTGGGCGGCGGGGCGGTCGGATCCGCTGACGTGGGATCAGGCGCCGAGGCGGACGACCATCTTGCCGGTGTTGGCACCGCGCAGCAGGTCGATGAAGGCCTCGGTCGCGTTCTCGAAGCCGTCCACCACCGTTTCGTCGGACCGGAGTTCACCGGCCGCGAGCCAGCCGGCGACCTCGCCGACGAACTGCGGCTGGAGCGCGGCGTGGTCGCCGACCAGCATGCCCTCCAGGCGCAGCCGCTTGCCGATCGCGAGCGCGAGGTTGCGCGGGGCGGCGGGCGCGGTGGTCTCGTTGTACTGGGCGATCGCGCCGCAGAGCACCGCGCGGCCGTGCACGCCGAGCGCGCCGATCGCGGCCTCCAGGTGGTCGCCGCCGACGTTGTCGAAGTAGAGGTCGATGCCCTCCGGGGCGGCCTTCGCGAGCTGCTCGGCGACCGGGCCTTCCTTGTAGTTGAAGGCGGCGTCGAAGCCGTACTCGTCCACCAGCTTGGCGACCTTCTCCGCGGAGCCGGCCGAACCGACCACCAGGGACGCGCCCTTGAGCCGGGCGATCTGGCCGACCAGCGAGCCGACCGCGCCGGCCGCGCCGGAGACGAAGACCTTGTCGCCCTCCTTGAGGCCGCCCACGGCGAGCAGGCCGGCGTAGGCGGTCAGGCCGGGCATGCCGAGCACGCCGAGGTAGGCGGAGAGCGGGGCGGCGGTGGCGTCGACCTTGACCGCGCGCTTGGCGTCGACGGTCGCGTACTCGCGCCAGCCGAGGCCGTGCAGCACTGCGTCGCCGGGGGCGAAGCCCTCGGCCTCCGAGGCGACGACGTAGCCGACGGCGCCGCCGTCCATGGCCTCGCCGAGCTGGAACGGCGGGACGTAGGACTTCACGTCGTTCATCCGGCCGCGCATGTACGGGTCGACCGAGAGGAAGGCGTTGCGGACCAGGATCTCGCCCGGGCCCGGGGTGCGGACCGGGGCCTCGACGAGGGCGAAGTCGCCCGGGACCGGCCAGCCCTGCGGACGGGCGGCGAGGTGCCATTCACGGGCGGTGGTGGGGGCTGCCTGCTCTGCCATCGGACTGCTCCTTGTTCCTCGTACTGATCGGTGCCGATCGGCGGTGTCTCACACCTGAAAGGTTGAGTTAATGAAGTAACGATGGACATGAAAGGTTCAGGTTGTCAACTTTTCAGGTAGACTGTGCCCCATGGACACGCAGCCGACCGCGGCCGCCACGCCGCAGCAGCCCGACGAGATCACCCGCGAGGTCGTCGACCTCATGGCCAATCTGGTCGCACTCTTCCACCGCGAGTACGAGGAGGCCGCCGCCGCCCGCTCGCTCACCGGGGCCCAGGCCAAGGTGCTCGCCCTCCTGCGCCGCGGGCCGATGCCGATGCGGCAGATCGCCCAGACGCTCAGCTGTGAGCCGTCCAACATCACCGGCATCGTCGACCGCCTGGAGTCGCGCGGCTTCGTGACGCGGGAGGCCGACCGGCTGGACCGCCGGGTCAAGCTGGTCGCCGCCACCGACAGCGGCGCCGCCGCCTCCGAGGAGCTCCGCGAGTCGCTGAACTTCGCCCGCGAGCCGCTGGCGGCGCTCGGCCAGGACGAGCGGACCGTCCTGCGCGACCTGCTCCGACGGATGCTCACGGGCGCCTCCGGCCCCGGAGCGTGACCAGCATCACAGGCCCGGGGGCCGAACCGGGGCCCGGTCCGAGGTAACCGAACACCCTCCCGAAACGTCTAATGTTCGAACACCGAACAGCTGCAGACGAAGACGGGGGGACCGCGACGATGAGCAGCAGCTCGCCCAAGCGGCGTTTCCTGCGGACCGCCATCGGCCTGGCCGCCGTCCTGGTGCTGTCCGTCGTGGGCGCCGGTGCCTGGTTCTACCACCGGCTCGACCACAACATCACCACGTTCGACGCGGGCGGCATCGCCACCGAGCGTCCGCCCGCACCCGCGCCGGCCACGCCGGGCGCCCAGGTGCCGGTCAACGTCCTGCTGCTCGGCTCGGACACCCGCGACGACGGGAACGACGCGCTCGGCGGCGGAGACGAGGGCGTCGGCAACTCGGACACCGCGATCCTGGTGCACATATACGCCGACCACAAGCACGCAGTCGGCGTCTCGATACCCCGGGACACCCTGGTCACCATCCCGTCCTGCAAGCTGCAGGACGGCACCTGGACGAAGCCGCGCAACGACCAGATGTTCAACTCGGCCTTCAGCGTCGGCCAGTTCGCGCACGGCAACCCGGCCTGCACGCAGAACACCGTGGAGAGCCTGACCGGCCTGCGGATCGACCACACCGTCGTGGTCGACTTCAAGGGCGCGGCCGCGATGACCGACGCCGTCGGCGGCGTCGAGGCCTGCGTGCCCAACGACGTCGACCAGTACGGCATCCACCTCAAGAAGGGCCTGCAGAAGCTCTCCGGCCAGTCCGCGGTGGACTACCTGCGAGCACGCCATGGCATCGGCGACAGCTCGGACATAGGCCGGATGAAGCGCCAGCAGGCCTTCCTCTCGTCGATGATCAAGAAGGTCCAGGGCCAGGGCTTCTCGCTGCCCACCCTGCTGCCGCTGGCCGACGCGGCCACCAAGTCGCTCACGGTGGACGAGGGCCTCGGCACCGCGATGAAGCTCGTGGACTTCGCCCGGTCCGTCCAGGACATCAAGCTCTCCGACGTCACCTTCGTCACCGCGCCCTGGCGCTTCGCCGGGAAGCGCGTGCGGCTGGTGCAGCCGGACGCCGACACCCTGTGGAAGCTGCTCAAGGAGGACCGCACCCTCGACGGCCAGAGCACCGCCGGGACGGGCGCGGCCACCGCGTCGGCGAGCCCCGGCGCGACGGCCTCCGCGTCCGCCGGGCCGCTCGCGCCCGAGCAGGCCGCGGCGCCGGTGGTCGTGGTCAACGGCGTCGGCACCTCGGGGCTGGCCGGCTCCGGCGCGGAGGCGCTCAAGGCGCGCGGCTTCACGAACATCACGCTCGGCGCCAACGACCCCGGGCGGCAGACCACCGAGGTCTCCTACGACCCCGCGCTGAAGGCCGCCGCCGACCAGGTCGCCGCCGTCTTCCCCGGGGCGAAGGCGATCGAGGAGCCCGGCAGCGGCGCGATCACCGTCACTCTCGGCCCCGACTACCGGCCGGCCGGCACCCAGATCAACTCCCTGGACGCGGCCCCGAGCCCGACGGCGACGGTGCCCAGCGGGATCCCGACGGGCATAGCGGAGAACGAGCGCAACGCCGACACCGACCCCTGCGCGAACCTGACGTTCGGGTAGGGCTCAGGCTGGGTCCGGCAGGCCCGTGACGACCGCCGTCAGGCGGGTGCCGCGGGGGAACTCCCCCGCGGCGGCCAGGTCGTGGAGGGCGGCCAGGAGCTTCGCGACGTACCGGCGCTCCAGCGCGATGCCGTGCTGCCGCTCGAACCGCTCGGCGAACGCGGCGAGTTCGGGCCGGACCTTGCCGTAGCCGCCGCCGTGGTGGGCGTGGTCGATCCGCCAGTTGCCGAACTCCCGCCCGTACGCGGCCCGGTGGAGCCGGGCGACCTCGTCCTCCAGGTAGCCCTCGCCGCCGCGCAGCACCGCCACGCCCAGCGCCCCGGCCCCGGGCGGCAGGCCGGCGGCGATGCCGGCCAGCGTGCCGCCGGTGCCGACCGGGCAGCACACGACGTCACGGGGGCCGAGGTCGGTCAGCTCGGCCGGGATCGCCGCCGCGCCGATCGCGGCGAGCGCGTTGGAACCGCCCTCGGGGAGCACCAGGCAGGGGCCCCACCGGCGTTGGAGTTCCTCCTGGCCCTCAGTGCCGGGGGCGCCGCTGCGGCCGGTCGCCTCGCGGTACTCCGCGCGGGAGAGGAAGGCGAGCTCCATCCCGGCCGCCTCGGCCGCCCGCAGTGACCAGTTGCGCGGACGCCCGGCCAGCTCGTCCCCGCGGACGAGTCCGACGCTCTCCAGCCCCAGCGCCGCGGCGGCCACCGCGACCGCGCGCAGGTGCGTGGAGTACGCGCCGCCGAAGGTGAGCAGCCGGGTGTGGCCCTGCTCGACCGCCGCCGCCAGGTTGGGCCCGAGCTTGCGCCACTTGTTGCCGGGGACGGCCGGGTGCAGGAGGTCGTCCCGCTTGAGCCGCAGCTCCAGCCCGGCCCGCGCGAACACCTCGTCGGTGCAGTCCACCAGCGGGGTCGGGAGCAGGGCGGGTTCGAGCATCCCCCCAGGCTACCGAGGCGGCGTCGGGGTCAGCAGGCCCAGGTTGTAGCCGGCGGCGACGGCGGACGCGCGGTCCTTGACGTCGAGCTTGGTGTAAATGTGGATCAGGTGCGTCTTCACCGTCGCCTCGCTGATGAACAGCCGGGCGGCGGCCTCCCGGTTGGTCACGCCGGAGGCGACCAGCTCCAGCACCTCCACCTCGCGCGGGCTGAGCGCCTCCCGGACGGGCTCGCGGACCTGGCCGAGCAGCTTCGCGGCCACCGTCGGCGCGATCACCGAGGCGCCGCGGGCGGCCTCCCGGACGGCGTGGAAGAGGTCGTCGCGGGCCGCGTCCTTGAGCAGGTAGCCGGTGGCACCGGCGCGGACGGCGGGCAGCACGTCGGCGTCGGTGTCGTAGGTCGTGAGCACCAGCACCCGGCTGGTGAGGCCGCGCTCGGCCATCGTGCGGATCGTCGTGACGCCGTCCATCCGCGGCATCCGCAGGTCCATCAGCACGACGTCCGGGCTCAGCGCGGCGATCAGCGGCAGCGCCTCGGCGCCGTCGCCGGCCTCGCCGACCACCTCGAAGCCGGGGGCGGCGGTGAACATGCCGCGCAGCCCGTCCCGGACCACCGGGTGGTCGTCGACCAGCAGCAGCCTGATCGGTGTCCCGCTCATGAAGGGCCCCTCATTCCTCGATGCCGATCGCCGGCAGGGTCGCGGTCACCGTGGTGCCGGCGCCCGGTTCGGTCTCCAGGTCGAGCCGGCCGGCGAGGCGCTCGGCGCGGCGGCGCATCACGGCGAGGCCGTAGCCGCCGCCGGTGGCCCGGGAGGCCGGTTCGGCGGCCGGGTCGAAGCCGACGCCGTCGTCCCGGACGTCCAGGGTGACCAGGCCCGGCATGTACGAGAGGGTCAGCCCGACCCGGTTCGCCCGCGCGTACTTGGCCGCGTTGGCGAGCGACTCCTGGGCGATCCGCAGCAGCGTCACCTCGACCTCGGGGTGCAGCGGGCGGGCCTCGCCGGTGACGGTCAGCCCGGCGGTGGTGGCGTTGCGCTCCTGCCACTGCTCGGCGAGTTCGGCCAGCGCCTCGGGCAGGGCGGCCCGCTCCAGCTCCAGCGGGCGCAGCGCGTGGACGGCCCGGCGGGCCTGGGTGAGGCTCTCGCGGGCGAGTCCCGCGGCGTTGTCGAGGTGGCGCCGCCACTGCTCGACCGGGGTGTCCTGCTCGCGGGCCGCGTCGGCGGCCTGGAGCTGGGTGACGATGCCGGCCAGGCCCTGGGCGACGGTGTCGTGCAGTTCGCGGGCGAGCCGGCGGCGCTCGTCGGCGGCCCCGGCCTCGCGGGCCTGGACGAGGAGCTGGGCGTGCAGTCCGGCGTTCTCGGCGAGCATCTCGGTCAGCAGCCGGTTGGCCTCGGCGAGTTCGGCGTTGGCGGCCTTGCGGCGCAGGCTGAGCCGGTCGGTGACCTCGCTGAGCGCGAGGATCACGCCGACGACGACCAGGTTGAAGGCCATGACCGCGAGGAGTCCGCCGACCTGCGCGGTACTGGCGGGCAGCACCCCGCCGGTCTGGGAGAGCGCGCTCGGCACGGTGGTGGCCGCCGCGCCGGCGATCCTGGCCCGGCCGCGCAGGTACTGGGCGGCGTGCAGGTAGCCGGTGAAGGCGAAGAAGCCGAAGTACGGGTTGTCCAGCACCAGGACGGTGATCAGCACCAGCAGGACGGTGAAGTGGGCACCGGCCCAGCGGGCGCGGCCGTCCGGCCGGGGACGGCGGTCGAGGACCGAGCGCAGCACCAGCCACAGGAACGCGGCGGCCGCCGCCGGGAGGGTGGCGGCCGCGGAGCGCGCGGTCGGGACGGGGACCAGGAGGGCCAGCGCGAGGGCGATCAGCAGGGCGACGTAGCAGAGCGGGCCGATCAGCCGGTCCAGGCGGTGCTGCCAGTCGCCGAGGGCGCTCTCGTCCGCGGCCGGGTCCTTGATCATTCCCACCGGAACAGCTTGGCAGCGGCGCCGCCCGCGAGCACCGCGTACGCGGCGAGTGTGAGCAGGCCCACGGCGTGCGGGAACCGTCCGCTCCACGAGTCCTGGAGGGCCTGGACGGCGGCGCCGCTCGGGGTGAAGTCGCCGATCCGGTTCAGCAGCGCGGGCGACATGTCGCGGGGGAGCCAGATCCCGGAGAAGAACATCATCGGGAAGAAGGCAAGGGCGCCGACCGCGTTGCCGGCCTTGGCGGACGGGACGAACGAGGCGATCAGCAGGCCGACGGACATCATCGCGGCGGCGGCCAGCACGAACGCGAGCAGGAAGCCCAGCGGCTCGCGCGGCAGCGCCACCCCGAGGGGGAGCCCGCCGAGGACGACCAGCAGCACCGAGACGGTGGCGATGCCGACGTACATCGGCACGAGCGCGCCGAACAGCAGCCCCGGGCGGACCGGGCTGGCCGACATCCGGCGCAGCACGCCGCGCTCGCGGTAGGCGGAGAGCAGCGACGGCAGGCCGTTGAGGCCGAGCAGCAGCAGGGTGAAGACGGCCAGGATCGGTGCGTACAGCTGGATGGTGCTCATGCCGTGCAGGTCGGGCGAGGTCCGGCGCAGAGCCGGGATGCTGCCGAGGACGATCAGCAGCAGGACCGGGAAGGCCAGGCTGAAGAAGGCGGTCAGCGGGTCGCGGAGGAACAGGCGGGCCTCGACGGCAGCCAGGCGGCGGACGGCGTGGACGGTGTGGTTCATGACGGTGGGTCCGTTTCTCGGGTACGGGGGCTCAGGCAGTACGGGGGCTCAGGCCTCGTGGCGGGTGAGGGCGAGGTAGGCGTCGTCGAGGCTGTGCTCGCGGATCCGCAGGCCGGTGACGACGACGCCCTCGCGGGCGAGCAGGCCGGTGACCTCGTCGGCGAAGTCCCCGGTGCCGGTGACCTCGATCCGCCCGTCCCGCTCCTCGACGGCGGTGACCCCGGGCAGGGCGGCCAGCCGGGCGGTGTCCAGCGGCGCGGTGGGACGGAAGCCGAGGGTGCCGCCGGTGCCGGAGCGGGCGACCAGCTCGGCCGGGGTGCCCGCGGCGACGATCCGCCCGCCGTCCAGGACGGCGGCCCGGTCGCACAGCGCCTCGACCTCGTCCATGAAGTGCGAGACCAGCACGACCGTCACGCCGTTGTCGCGGATGCGGCGGACCAGCTCCCAGGTGTCCCGGCGGCCCTGCGGGTCGAGCGCGGTGGTCAGCTCGTCCAGGAACGCCACCTCCGGGTCGCCGACCAGGGCGAGGGCGATGAACAGCCGCTGGCGCTGGCCGCCGGAGAGCTTGTCGAAGGGCGTCCGGACCTCGCCGGCCAGCCCCCACTCGTCGAGCAGCTCACGCGGCTCCCGGGGCTTCGGGTAGAGCGCGGCGTACAGCTCCAGCGCCTCGCCGACCCGCAACGCGCCCTGCAGCTGGGCCTGCTGGAGCTGGATGCCGATCCGGGGGCGCAGCCGGTGCGCGTCCCGGACCGGGTCTAGGCCGAGCACCCGGACCGTCCCGGAGTCGGCCCGGCGCAGGCCCTCGCAGCACTCGACGGCGGTGGTCTTGCCGGCGCCGTTCGGGCCCAGCAGGCCGAACACCTCGCCGCGCTCCACGGTGAAGGACACGTCCTCCAGCACCTGGCGCCGCCCGTACGCCTTCCGCAGGCCCGCCACCTCGATCACGGCCATCGCGCCGCTCCCTCCCGTTCGTCCCGGGTGCTCCCCGGCTCACAACGAGCTTCTCGCGCAGGGGACTTGTGGCGGATCGACCGGCCGGCCATACCGGGAGGTGGATGCGGTGGATCGCCGGTCAACCGATCGGTGGATGGCGCGGCTCAGCCGGGGTCCGCCGCAGGCAGCGCGAAGCCCGGCCGCCGTGGACGGCGGCCGGGCTCGGGGTGTGCTGTCGGGTCAGGCCGCTCCGCCGCCGTCGGCGTTCCGGGCGGCGACGGCCCGGCGCAGGGCGCGCGGGACAGGGCCGGCGGCGGGGGCCAGCTTGGCGATCCGGGCGCGGAACTCGCGGCGCTGGCCCCACGTCATGACCGCCCTCAGCTGGGCGGCGTCGGCCAGCGCGACCAGGGCGGCGTCCGCCGGGTCGACGTAGCTGAGCGGGCCCTTCAGCGCCGACGTCACCCTCGACGCCAGCTCCTTGCGCACCCGGGGCTCCGGCAGGGTGACCCGCGCGACCGGGAAGATCCCGAGCACCCGGCGCTCCTCGACCCGGATCCGGCCGTCGGCCGCGAGCCCGTCGCGAACCGTGTGCGCCGACCAGCTCTGGCGCCCGATCCAGCTCTTCCAGCTGCGCCGCCGTCCCTGGCGGATCTGCTCCAGCAGCCAGGCGGACAGCGGGTCGAGTCCGTCGGCCGCGCCGTCGACGGCGGCCGGGTGCCGGCCGTCGTCACGGATCAGCCCGCGGTGGAGGAGTTCGGTGAGCGCCGCCGCCCGTACGGCCGCGTCGAGGTTGAGGGTGGTGAGGTGCCGCCCGCGCTCGGGGTCGTAGGCCAGCAGGTACAGCTTCTCCGGAAGGGTGGTGGGCACGTCCATCGTGGACTCCAAGCTGGGGACAGGTGGTGGACCACCCAGTCAGTCGGCGTCGGGGCCATCACTGTCCGGGCTCTCCTTGGGCGGTCGGCCGCGCCGGGGAAGCGTCGCCGCACCGCTGGGCATCCGCCCCGCGTCGGTGAGGGCGCGGCGGAGCAGGAACTCGATCTGTGCATTCGCGCTGCGCAGTTCGTCCGCCGCCCACCGGGCCAGCGCGTCGTGCACCGCCGGGTCCAGGCGCAGCAGGATCTTCTTCCGCTCGGTCGCCAACGCCGCGCCGCTCCTTACTGGTAGAGGGAGCCCGTGTTCACGACCGGCTGGGTGCCGCGGTCGCCGCAGAGCACCACGAGGAGGTTGCTGACCATGGCGGCCTTGCGCTCCTCGTCCAGTTCGACGACGTCGCGCTCGGCCAGCCGGTCCAGGGCCTCCTCGACCATACCGACGGCGCCCTCGACGATCAGCCGGCGAGCGGCCACCACGGCCCCGGCCTGCTGGCGCTGCAGCATCACCTGGGCGACCTCGGGCGCGTACGCGAGCCGGGTGATCCGGGACTCGACGACCCGCACGCCGGCCGACACGACCCGCTCGGCGATCTCGGCGGAGAGCATCCGGGCGATCTCGTCGGCGCCGTCGCGCAGCGACAACTGGCCCTCGCGGTGGGCGTCGTACGGGTAGCTGCTGGCGATGTGCCGGACGGCGGTCTCGGTCTGGATGGCGACGAAGTCGGTGTAGTCGTCGACCTCGAACACGGCCTTGGCGGTGTCCTCGACCTGCCAGACCACGACGGCGGCCATCTCGATCGGGTTGCCGTCGGCGTCGTTGACCTTGCTGGTCTCGGTCTCGTGGTTGCGGATCCGGGTGGAGATCCGGCGGCGGCTGGTGAACGGGTTCAGCCAGCTCAGGCCCTCGGTGCGGACGGTGCCGCGGTAGTTGCCGAGCAGCTGGACCACCCGGGCCTCGCCGGGCGAGACCACGGTCAGGCCGGCGAGCACCACCAGCGAGGCCAGGGCGAGCAGCGGCCCGGCGATCACCAGGGCGATGCCGGGGCCCTTGGCGCCGCCGGCGATCTGCACGCCGCCGACGATGACCAGGGCGGCCCCTGCGACCAGCCCGAGCAGGCCGGTCCCGAGCACCGGCAGGCCGGAGTGGGGGGTGATGGGGCGTTCGGTGATCTTGGGGACCGGCAGGTCGAGGACGGGGCCGTCGTGGTCGTCGACGGGGATGCGCGGTGTGGTCATGGGACCGACTCCTCCAGCGAGTGATTCCGCCTAGCAATCAAAGTGATAGCACTTTTCGCGCAAGCAGACCAGAGGCCGGAACGGAACGGGGGGTGATGACGGCCGGGACACCGGCAAACGCGCTGCTCAGGCCGCCAGAACGTCAGCGGGACGTTCCCGGGCTCTTCCCGAGCGGGTGAACTTCGGCGTGTAATCACCGCCGGACGGTCGCCGTTCGCCTACAGTTCTCGCAGGTCAGCGGCCCTCAGCCCGATGGGCCGGTCGATCTGGGGTGGGGCGGGTGGGACTCGAACCCACGACCAAGGGATTATGAGTCCCCTGCTCTAACCGGCTGAGCTACCGCCCCGGTTCGCCGCGCGCGCCGGTCGTCGGCCACGGCAGCAGCAGACGGCCCCGAAAGGCCGTCCCGGGCAGCATAGCCGGTCGATCACCCGTGGTGCGCGCCGGGGGCGCACATGGGGTGCGCGGGCGTGCACGCCTCTTCCGCGCGGACGACCCCCGGTTGGCGCCCGCGGCGGCGGGCGGGCAGCCTGGGCGGGTGACGATACGTGAGGCGGGAGTGGCCGCGGGCGCCGTACTGGTACTGCTCGCGGCGGGCTGCACGACCGCGGCCCGCCCCGGCGCCGGCGCCCCGACCGTCACCTCGGCCCCCGCCTCGTCCCCCGCGCCGTCCGGCAGCCACGGCTGGAGCCGCCAGCGCCTCAAGGGCGCGACCGGCAAGCACACCGGGGTCACCCGCACCGCCAAGCCGACCGTGCTCAACGGCCTGGTCGGCGCCGTCTTCACGCGCAACGCCGACGGCGACCACTTCTGCACCGCCAGCGTCGTCGACAGCGCCGGCCTGAACCTCATCGTCACCGCCGCGCACTGCGTCTGGGACCCGAAGCTCGGCCAGCGCAGCGACCTGGTCTTCGTGCCCGGCTACCGCAACGGCGACACCCCGAGCGGGATCTGGCCCCTGGTGGCCGTCACCGTCGACGACGGCTGGAAGGACCACGCCGACCCGGACGTGGACGTCGCCTTCGCCGTCGTCCAGGCCCAGAACGGACAGCAGGTGCAGCAGGTGCTCGGCGCCAACAAGCTGGGCGTAGACCTCGGCTACCAGCTCCCCGTGCGGGTCACCGGCTACCCCGGCACCAGCGACGTCCCGATCACCTGCTCCAACAACACCGCCGAGCAGAGCCCCACCCAGCTGCGGATCGACTGCCCCGACTACACCGGCGGCACCAGCGGCAGCCCGTGGGTCACCGACTTCGACCCGAGCACCAGGACGGGCACCGTGGTCGGCGTCATCGGCGGCTACCAGGAGGGCGGCGACAACCCCGACGTCTCGTACAGCAGCTACTTCGGCGACCGCGTCCAGGCGCTCTACGACCGCGCGACCCAGTAGCCCGGGCGGGCCGGGCACCCCCGCCGCGGTGTGATCGAACGACCGGCAGTGGCGCTGCCGCGCGCGGCCTGGTAGATCTTCCTCACGAACGGCGGACCGCAGGACCGGCACCCGCCCCGAGGAACGAGACGGAGCCCCGATGGTCCCCCGCCCGGCACGGCGCGCACGCGCCGCACGGACGGCCGCGCTGACGGCCCTGCTGCTCGCCGCCGGCACCGCCTGCGCCGGGACGGACCAGGCGCCCACCGCCGAGGTCGCACAGCAGAGCGCGGCCCGCGACCGCATCGGCACCCTCTCGGTCCGCACCCCGCAGGGCCCCCGGGCCTGCACGGCGAGCGTCGTGCAGAGCCCGAAGCACAACCTGCTGGTGACCGCCGCGCACTGCGTGCAGAACCGCAGGATCGGCCTGCTGGACGGCCTGGTGTTCACCCCCGGCTACCGCAACGGCTACTCCCCGTACGGGAGTTGGCCGGTGCAGTCGATCACCGTCGACCCGCGCTGGGCGGACGAGGACGACCCCGAGTACGACGTGGCGTTCATCACCGTCCGCCCGGTCGGCGGCCGGCAGGTCGAGGACGCCGTCGGCGGCAACCCGCTCGCCACCGGCCAGGGCTTCGGGCTGGACGTGTCGGTGACGGGCTACCCCAACGAGCGCGACGAGCCGATCACCTGCGCGGTCAGGACCCGCTCGCAGAGCCCCACCCAGGAACGCTTCGACTGCGGCGGCTACACCGACGGCACCAGCGGCAGCCCGTGGGTCACCCGGACCGGGACGGTCATCGGCGTCATCGGCGGCTACCAGGAGGGCGGCGACACCCCCGGCACGTCGTACAGCATCACCTTCGACGGCCGGGTCTCCGAGCTGTACCGCCAGGCGACCACCTGAGGTGACAGCGCGGGAGCGCCCCGGATGTGACGGACGCGACAGCGGGCCGGGACAACACGAAGGCCCCCCGGTCGTCCGAGGGGCCTTCGCTCTGAGCAGTCACCGGGCGCACCCGGTGCAGCTCCCGCATTTGGACTCGAACCAAAAACCTGCCGGTTAACAGCCGGCTGCTCTGCCAATTGAGCTATGCGGGATCGCGGTACCCAACTCCCGTACCACGGACGGAAAAAACGGACCCCGAGGGGCCGCTTCCCGAGCTCCCCCAATTGGACTCGAACCAATAACCTGCCGATTAACAGTCGGCTGCTCTGCCAATTGAGCTATGGGGGATCGGCTTCCGCTCCGGCCCCCGGTTTCCCGGGCTCCTCGGCGTTCGCTGCGGGACATACATTAGCGCACTCGGGGGGGTGGTCCGCCAATCGCTTTCCCCGGCCGCCCCGGGACCCCGTGCGGCGTGCCCCGCGCGCGCCGGGCGCACCCCCCGGGGATGCTGGGGACGCGGACGGTTCACCGTCCCGACGGACGGGTAGGGCAATGCGGCAGAAGGCCGCCAGGAGAGGGTGGAATCCGATCATGTGGAAGCTGTCGTTGGCCGTCGGACTCGCGGCCGGCTACGTCCTTGGCTCGCGGGCCGGGCGCCAGCGCTACGACCAGATCGCCAAGGTCACCCGGCAGATCGCCCAGAGCCCCAAGGTCCAGGGCGCGACGGACCGGGCCAGGCAGCAGGCCGGCGCGGTGGCCGGGAAGGCCGCCGGCGCGGTCGCGGACAAGGTCGGCGACCACCTGCCGAACGCCGTGACCGACCGGGTGCCGTACTTCAACCGCGCCCGCTCGGAGGACGACGGCTGGGGTACCTTCCGACCGTGACACCCCGGTGAAGCCGGGGTGACCGCGGGCCCTTGGGCAGGTACCGAACGGGCAAAGCCCTCCCGGTCCGGACGCGTCCCGGGCCGGGCTGAGGCATGATCTCGACATGGCCATCGTCGCGGGGATAGACAGCTCGACCAGTCGCACCCGGATCGTCGCGTGCGACACCGAGACCGGTGCCGTGCTGCGCTCCGGCCAGGCCCCCCACCCCGTCCCCGAGGGCACCGAGACCCGGTCCGGCGAGGCCGACCCGCAGGTCTGGCTGCACTCGCTCGGCGACGCCGCCGCCGGCGGCCTGCTGGAGAGCGTCCGGGCGATCGGCGTCAGCGCGCAGCAGCACGGCATGATCGGCCTCGACGCGGGCGGCGTGCTGGTGCGCCCCGCGATCCTCTGGCACGACCCGCGCTCCAGCGGGGCCGCCGCCAAGCTGCTCGACGCCCTCGGCGGCCCGGCCGCCTGGACCGCCGCGATCGGCGCCGTGCCCGGGCCGACGTACACCATCGCCAAGCTGCGCTGGCTGGCCGAGTTCGAGCCCGCCAACGCCCGCCGGGTGGCCGAGGTGCTGCTGCCGCACGACTGGCTGGTCTCCCAGCTGCTCGGCAGCCCCAAGCGGCGCACCACCGACCGGGGCGACGCCTCCGGCACCGGCTACTGGTCCCCGATCACCGGCGAGTACCGGCAGGACCTGGTGAAGCTCGCGCTCGGCCACGACCTGAAGCTGCCCGACGTCCTCGGCCCCGCCGAGCCCGCCGGGCACACCCCCGAGGGCCTGCTGATCTCGGCCGGCACCGGCGACAACATGGCCGCCGCGCTCGGCCTCGGCCTGCGCCCCGGCGACGCGGTGGTCTCGCTCGGCAGCGCCGGGACGATCTTCGCGGTGCACGACCGGGCCGTCGTGGACCCCACCGGGCTGGTCTCCTCCTTCGCCGACGCCACCGGCCACCACCTGCCGATGGTCGCCACCCTGAACGCCGCCCAGGTGCTCCGCTCCACCGCCGCGATGCTCGGCCAGGACCTGGACGGCGTGAGCGACCTCGCCCTGCACTCCTCCCCCGGCGCGTACGGGCTCGTGCTGCTGCCCTACCTGGACGGCGAGCGGACGCCCGCCCTGCCGCACGCGGCCGGCACCCTGACCGGCCTGCGGGCCGAGTCGATGGCCCCGCAGCACCTGGCCCGGGCCGCCGTCGAGGGCATGCTCTGCAACATCGCGGACGCCCTGGACGTCCTGCGCGCCCAGGGCGTGGGGATCAAGCGGGTGTTCCTGCTCGGCACCGCGGGGCGGCTGCCGGCCGTCCGGCACGTGGCGCCGCTGGTGTTCGGCGTCCCGGTCGTGGTGCCGCCGCCGGGCGCCCACGCCGCCCGCGGGGCCGCCCGGCAGGCCGCCTGGGCGCTGGCCGGCACGCCCGAGCCGCCGCAGTGGGAGCTGCCGGAGGCCGAGACCGTCGAGCCCGAGGGCGACCAGGACCTGGCGATCGGCTCCGCGGTGCTGCGCCAGTACCGGGCTGCCCGCGAGCGGATCCACCCGGAGACGGCCGCCTGAGCCCTGGCCGGCCGAGCCCTGCGGCAGCCCTCCGGCGCCCGGAATCCCCGCGATGAAGGTGCGTCAGCCCGTCCCCGGTGGCAGCGTGGGACGGGACACGGCCACCCGAGCGAAGGGCGACAGGCACCCATGGCGCTGCACAAGGGGGCCGGCGACGACCGCCGGCTGAGCATCAGTCCGTTCGTGGGCACCGCCGACCCGCTCGGCGCGATGGAGCTGGCGCCACCGCTGCACCGCCTCGCCGACGGCCCCGTCCCGGCCGACACCGCCTACCAGCTGATCCACGACGAGCTGATGCTGGACGGCAACGCCAGGCTCAACCTGGCCACCTTCGTCACCACCTCGATGGAGGTGCAGGCCACCCGGCTGATGACCGAGTGCCTGGACAAGAACATGATCGACAAGGACGAGTACCCGCAGACCGCCGAGCTGGAGCGGCGCTGCGTGGCGATCCTCGCCGACCTCTGGCACGCCCCCGACCCGGACGCCGCCGTCGGCTGCTCCACCACCGGCTCCAGCGAGGCCTGCATGCTGGCCGGCCTCGCGCTCAAGCGCCGCTGGATGCGCCGCAACGCCGAGCGCTACGCGGCCGGGGCCCGGCCCAACCTGGTGATGGGCGTCAACGTCCAGGTGTGCTGGGAGAAGTTCTGCACCTTCTGGGAGGTCGAGGCGCGCACCGCCCCGATGGAGGGCGACCGCTTCCACCTCGGCCCGCTCCAGGCGGTCGCGCTGTGCGACGAGGACACCATCGGCGTGGTCGGCGTCCTCGGCTCGACCTTCGACGGCTCCTACGAGCCCGTCGCGGAGATCTGCGCGGCCCTGGACGAGCTCCAGCTGCGCACCGGCCTCGACGTCCCGGTGCACGTGGACGGCGCCTCCGGCGGCATGGTGGCGCCCTTCCTCGACCCCGACCTGGTGTGGGACTTCCGGCTGCCCAGGGTCGCCTCGATCAACACCTCGGGCCACAAGTACGGGCTCGTCTACCCCGGCGTCGGCTGGGCGCTGTGGCGCGACCACGAGGCGCTGCCGGAAGAGCTGGTCTTCCGGGTCAACTACCTCGGCGGCGAGATGCCCACCTTCGCGCTCAACTTCTCCCGGCCCGGCGCCCAGGTGGTCGCGCAGTACTACACGTTCCTGCGGCTCGGCCGGGACGGCTACCGGGCCGTCCAGGGCGCCTGCCGGGAGGTCGCCACCTACCTGTCCGAGAGGATCGGCGAGCTCGACGGCTTCCGGCTGCTCACCCGCGGCGACCAGCTGCCGGTGTTCGCCGTCACCACGGACGACGGCGTCCCCTTCGACGTGTTCGACGTCTCGCGGCGCCTGCGCGAGCGCGGCTGGCAGGTGCCCGCGTACACCTTCCCGGCGCACCGGGAGGACCTGTCGGTGCTGCGGATCGTGTGCCGCAACGGCTTCTCCCGGGACCTCGCCGACCTGCTGCTGGCCGACCTCGGCCGACTGCTGCCGGAGCTGCGGCGCCAGCCCGTCCCGCTGAAGGAGCTCGGGGTGCCGGCCCGGACGGGGTTCCACCACTGAACCGCCAACGCCGGACCGGACCGTGAACGGCCACGACGGGGAGGGCGCGCTGGAGCGCCCTCCCCGTCGTGCGTCCCGGTACGTCCGGGGCAGCCTCCCCCCGCGAGGCTGCCCCGGACGGTGGGGGTTACCGGGACCTGGGTGTCGGACGGACGACCGAAAACGATCCGCGTCCGAACGAAGCGTCCGGTGGGCGAACCGCACCGGCTAGAGAACTGTGCACGACGGAGACATGGATGTTCGAGCGTCTCCGGGGGTTGTGAGACACTTCGGACCGTCTCAGCGCCAGGACCTGGGGTTTGGGACGGCCGAAGGATGAGGTTGGAGAAGCGGAGACACCCGAACGGCCCGGGGTCGGAGCCCCTCTCACCGCGGAGCTCCCCCCGATCGGTCCCCCCGATCCACCGTCTCTAATGCATGGAAGGGCCGCATGGGTTCCGCTTGGAAGCAACTGCCCGGGGAGCTGACCGGGCCCGCTCGAAGCCTTGTCGAGGAACTGCGCACGCTCAAGGACGCCGCCGGACTCTCGCTGTCCGAGCTGGCCACCCGGACCCACTACAGCCGGGCCTCCTGGGAGCGCTGGCTGAACGGCAAGCGCGTCATCACCGAGCAGGCCCTGGAGGCACTGATCCGGGCCGTCGAGTGCGACGGGCCCGCCCTGCGGGCGCTCTGGCAGCAGACCGTGTCCGGCCCCGCCGCCGGGGAACCCGGGGCCGAGGGCACGGACGCCGGATCCCCCGCCGAGCACCCGGCCGACGCGCCGCTGGTCGCGGACGCCCGGGACGTCCCGGGCGCCGCCGAACCGGCCGCGGCCCCCGCGGACGGCGAGCCCGCGCCCGCCCCCGCCTGGTGGCGCCGTCCCACCCCGCTGCTGGCCTGCGCGGCCGTGGTGGCCGCCGTGCTGGTGCTGGTGGGCCTGCGGGCCACCCGGCACGACAGCCCGTCGACCCCCGTCGCCGACCCCGGCGCCATCGCCGCCTCCGGCACCGTCTCCCCCTCCGCGCCCGTGTCCGCCAAGCCCGTCTCGTCCGACCCCACCTGCCAGGCGATGGGCTGCGCGCACAAGGACCCCAAGTCCACCGGCTGCGGCAAGGACGCGCGCACGCTGCAGACCGACGTCATCGGCAAGGTGGTCATCTACCTCCGCTACAGCCAGCGGTGCCAGGCCGCCTGGGCGGCGATCACCGAGGGCCAGCCGCAGGACTACGCGACGATCACCAGCAGCGCCGGCGACAGCGAGCAGGCCCTGATCCACTGGGGCTACGACAACTACTCGTCCATGCTGAGCGCGGCGGACCCGGCCGTCACCTTCCGGGTCTGCGGGTACGCGCCCGAGGGCACCGTGTGCATCACGCCGATCTCCGACCTGGCCGGCGTGGTGGCCTCCACGCCGATCCCGATCGGGCCCGCCTCGCCGCCCCCGGGGCACGGAGACACGGCGAGTCCGTCCGCCGCTCCGGCGACGGCCTCTCCGGCCGCGTCGTAGCGGCGGCGCTCAGTCGAGGTACCCGCGCAACTGCGCGGCGAAGGCGTGCTCGCGGAGCTTGACCAGCGTCTTCGACTCGATCTGACGGATCCGCTCGCGCGTCACGCCGAACACCGAGCCGATCTCCTCCAGCGTGCGCGGCCGCCCGTCGTCCAGCCCGTAGCGGAGCTGGATGACCTGGCGCTCGCGCTCGCCGAGGGTGGCCAGCACCGCGTCGAGGTGCTGGCGCAGCAGGAGGAAGGTCGCGGACTCGGCGGGCGAGGCGGCGTCGGCGTCCTCGATCAGGTCCCCGAGCGCGACGTCGTCCTCCTCCCCCACCGGGGTGTGCAGCGAGATCGGCTCCTGCGCCAGCCGGAGCAGCTCGCGCACCCGTTCCTCGGTCAGTTCGAGCGCCGTGGCGATGTCGGCCGCGCCCGGCTCTTCGCCGCGCTCCTGGAGCAGCGCCCGCTGCACCCGGACCACCCGGTTGATCAGCTCGACCACGTGCACCGGCACCCGGATCGTCCGGGCCTGGTCGGCCAGCGCCCGGCTCATCGCCTGGCGGATCCACCACGTGGCGTAGGTGGAGAACTTGTAGCCGCGCGCGTAGTCGAACTTCTCCACCGCGCGGATCAGGCCGAGGTTGCCCTCCTGGACGAGGTCCAGCAGGGTCAGCCCCCGGCCGACGTAGCGCTTGGCGACGGAGACGACCAGGCGCAGGTTCGCCTCGATCAGGCGGCGCTTGGCGATCCGGCCCATCACCACGAGGGAGTCCAGCTCGTCGGCCAGCGGGTCGGGCGGCGGGGGCTCGCGGTGGAGCCGCTCCTCGGCGAACAGGCCGGCCTCGATCCGGCGGGCCAGGTCCACCTCCTCGGCGGCGGTGAGGAGCCGGATCCGGCCGATCTCGCGGAGGTACTGGCGGAGCAGGTCCGCGGCCGAGCCGCCGGTGTCGGGACTGCTGCGGGCGCCGCGCTCCTCGTCCGGGGCACTGTCCGCCTCCGCGTCGGCGTCGGTCTCAGCGTCGGGGGTCTCCAGGGCGTCCGGGCCTTCCGGGTGGCCCTCCGGCAGGCCCTGGGCGGGCACCCGGGCGCCGTCCGGGGGCGGTGCCCCGGCCCGGCCGTGGTCCGCCTCCTCGCAGGGGCGCGGCGCCGGGCCGACGTCCGGCGCGGGGGCGTGGGCGCTCGGTGCGGTGGGATTCGGTCTGTCGGTCGGACTGGACGTCGCGGCAAGGCCTTGGTCCACGGGCATCCCCTCGGGGAGCGCGCGACTCTGGCGGACCCGCGCTGTACGGAGCTGGGACGCCCTCCAGTGTGCGGTACGCCACGCTCCGTGGCCGAGACTCGTGCGCCGACTTTCTGAGCAGTATCAGAGCGCCGCGGCGCCCCGGCTGCGCAGCTGCTGCCCGTACTGCTGGAGCTGCCACAGCTCGGTCTGCACCGCGTGCTGCTGCTCGGCGTCGGCACGCGGGCCGAGCCGCTGGAGGTAGCCCCGGACCTCGGCGATCCGCCGGTCGACGGCCAGCAGGCGCAGCTTGACCAGGAACTCCCCCGCGTAGACGGCGTCCGCCTTGCGGCGCGAGCGCACCGGTTCGACGGTCAGCTCGGTCACCAGCGAGCGCACCCGGTCGTCCGGGGCGGCCTCGCGCACCGCGCTCGTGAAGTCCGGCAAGGTCGCCCCGTACGCGGCGCCGCCGGCCTTGGCGATCGCCTGCCGCACGGCGGTGTAGGGCGGGGTCGGGAACTCGTCGTCGCCGTAGTGGTCGAAGGCCGGGCTGACGAGGTCCGGGTGCTGGAGGGCCAGCTTGAGCAGCTCGCGCTCGACGAACTGGGCCGGGTCGCGCGGGTTCAGCACGAAGGCGGGCCGGGACGGACGGACGGGCTCGGGCTCCGGCCGGCGCTGGACGGCGCCGCGCGGGTTCTGCTGGCGCTCGCGGTCCCAGCGGGCGAGCTGGGAGACCCGGCGGACGACGAAGGGCTCGTCCAGGATGCCGAGCATGCCGGCCAGGCGGACGGCGTACTCGTGCTGGATCGAGCGGTCCTTGATCTTGGCGACGATCGGGGCCGCCTCCTCCAGCGCCGCCGACCGCCCCTCCGGGGTGTCCACCCGGTGCCGGGCCACCACCGAGGTCAGCGCGAACTCGAACAGCGGGACCGGGTTGTCGATCAGCTCGCGGACCGCCTCGTCGCCCTTGGCCAGGCGCAGCTCGCACGGGTCCATGCCGCCCGGGCTGACCGCGATGGAGGTCTTGGCGGCGAACTTCTGGTCGTCCTCGAAGGCGCGCAGGGCGGCCTTCTGGCCGGCGGCGTCGCCGTCGAAGGTGAAGACCGTCTCGCCGCGGTACTGGGAGGTGTCCATCAGCAGCCGGCGGATGATCTTGATGTGGTCCTCGGCGAAGGCCGTACCGCAGGTGGCCACCGCCGTGGTGACGCCCGCCAGGTGGCAGGCCATCACGTCGGTGTACCCCTCGACCACCACCGCGCGGCCGGACTTGGCGATCTCCTTCTTCGCCAGGTCGATGCCGTACAGCACGTGGGACTTCTTGTAGATCGGCGTCTCGGGGGTGTTGAGGTACTTCGGGCCGTTGTCGTCCTCGCGCAGGCGGCGGGCGCCGAAGCCCACCACCTCGCCCGCGATGTCCCGGATCGGCCAGACCAGCCGGCCCCGGAAGCGGTCGATCAGGCCGCCGCGCTGGCCCTGCGAGGCGAGGCCGCCGAGCAGGATCTCCTTGTCCGAGAAGCCCTTGCCGCGCAGGTAGCGGACCAGGTGCTCCCAGCCGGCCGGGGCGTAGCCGACGCCGAAGGTCCGGGCGGACTCCTCGTCGAAGCCGCGCTCGGCCAGGAAGCGGCGGCCGATCTCCGCCTCCGGCGAGGCCAGCTGCTCCTGGTAGAACGCGGCGGCCACCTTGTGCGCCTCGACCAGGCGGGTGCGCTCGCCCTGCTGGTGGCGGGGGCTGTAGCCGCCCTCCTCGTAGCGCAGGGTGATGCCGGCCTGGGCGGCCATCCGCTCGACGGCCTCTGCGAACGTGAAGTGCTCGATCTTCATCAGGAAGGCGATGGTGTCGCCGTTCTCCTGGCAGCCGAAGCAGTGGAAGACGCCCTTGGCGGGGTTCACGTAGAACGAGGCGGACTTCTCGTCGTGGAAAGGACAGACGCCCTTGTACTCGCCACCGCCACCGTTGGTCAGCTGTACGTAGTCGCCGACCACCGCGTCGATCGGCAGTGCAGCACGCACCGCCTGTACGTCTTCGTCCCTGATCCGCCCGGCCACCCCGGAAGTCTACTGGGGTGGCCGGGGTTTCCGGCGGGAGCGTTCCCCGCTGCCGGGGTTACGTCCAGGCGGCGCCGACGAGCTTGGAGTGGAGGGCCAGGGCCGAGGCGTCGGTGAGGGTGGCGATCTGGTCGATGACCGTCCGCAGGGCGGCGCGGTCGTCCTCGGCCTCGCGGTAGAGGGCGGCGAAGACCGGGTCGAGGCCCTCGGGGGCGCGCTCGTTCAGCACGTACGCCAGCTCGGCGATCACGATCCGCTGGCGGGCCCGCAGCTGGGCCTGCTCGTCGCGCTGCATCACGTAGCGGACGGCGACCGCCTTGAGCACCGCGCACTCCAGCCGGACGTCCCGCGGCACCACCAGCTCGGCGGCGTACCGGGTGAGCCGGCCGGGGCCGTAGCGGGCGCGGGTGGCCTGTTCGGCGGCCAGGCAGAAACGGCCGATCAGCTGGCTGGTGAGGTCCTTGAGCCCGGCGCGGGCGCGCGCGCTGTCGTCGTACGAGCGCGGCCACCACTCCTGGGCGAGCAGCCGGTCGAGGGCGGCGGCGAGCTCCTCCGGCTCGGCGTCGCGGGCGTAGCGCTCGGCGACCTTGAAGAGCTCGCCGCGCTCGCCGGGGGCGCGCAGCGCGGCCGGGTCGATGTGGCCGGCCTGGAGGCCGTCCTCGACGTCGTGGGTGGAGTAGGCGACGTCGTCGGACCAGTCCATGACGGTGGCCTCGAAGCACTTGCGCCCGGCCGGGGAGCCGGCCCGCAGCCAGCGGAAGACCGGCAGGTCGTCCGCGTAGACGCCGTACTTGGGCGAGTCCGGGTCGACGGGGTGGGCGCCGTGCGTCCACGGGTACTTGGTGGCGGCGTCGAGGGCGGCGCGGGTCAGGTTGAGGCCGACGCTGCGGCCCGGCCAGGGGGCGAGGCGGGCGGCGGGCTGCTCGTCCTGCGGGGCGAAGCGCTTGGGTTCGAGCCGGGTGAGGATGCGCAGCGACTGCGCGTTGCCCTCGAAGCCGCCGCAGGCCTCGGCGGCCTGGTCGAGGGCCTCCTCGCCGGTGTGGCCGAAGGGCGGGTGGCCGATGTCGTGGGCCAGGCAGGCGGTTTCGACGAGGTCCGGGTCACAGCCCAGGGCCGCGCCCAACTCCCGGCCGACCTGGGCGCATTCGAGGGAGTGGGTGAGCCGGGTGCGGGGGAAGTCACTGCGCATCGGGGCGACCACCTGCGTCGTGCCAGCCAGGCGGCGCAGCGCGGCCGAGTGGAGCACCCGGGCACGGTCGCGCTGGAAGGCCGTGCGACCGGGGCGCTTGTCGGGTTCGGGGACCCAGCGGGCCTCCGCGGCGTGGTCGTACGGGATCGGGGCTGCGGCGGGGCGGTGCGCGGTGTCGTCCATATGTGCTTCACCGTACGCCGGGCCTCCGACACGCGGGGTGTGCCGCGCGCGAAGGGGCGCGGGCCGGGGCGTGAATCCTTTGGGTACGCGCCGTCCCCCGCCGTTCAGCCCTTGACGGCCTTCAGGACGGCGGCGGCGACCGCCTCCTCGCCCTTGGCGTTCGGGTGGATCGCCGCGAGGCCCGGGGCCGGGAAGGGCGGCTCGACCCAGCGGGACCCGCCGGCGCACATGTCGTGTCCGGCGGACGGGGTGGCGGCGTCCACGAAGACCGCGCCGGCGCCGTCCGCGCGCTTGCGGAGCATGCCGTTGAGCTGCTGCTCCTTCTCGACCAGGAACCCGAGGTCGGCGGGGGCGACGGTGCTGCCGAGCACCGGCCCGCAGCTCGCCGGGTCGGCCGGCAGCAGGGCCGGGTAGCCGACCACGTACACCCGGGCCTGCGGGGAGCGGCGCTTGATCTCCTGGAGCGCCTGGCCGAGCCGTTCACCGGTCGCGTCGACCCTGCGCTGCACCTCGTCGGTGCCGCCGGCGGCGTAGCGGTCGCGGCAGGGCGAGGCGGCGCGCCCGTTGCCGACCAGGCCCTTCACCGCGTCCAGCAGGTTGTCCTTGGCGCACTGGGTGACGACCTCCATGAAGCCCGCGTCGTTGCCGCCGATCCCGACGGTGACCAGCCGGGTGGCCGGGGTCAGCGCGTCGAGCTGGGGCGGGTTGGCGCCGCCGTCGGTCTGCTGGGGGCCGGTGAGGTCACCGGTGCGGGCGCCGCTGCAACTGACGTCCTGGAACTGCCCGGCCGCCAGCCCGAGCGCCTTCGCCACCAGGGACGGGTAGTTGACCGCCGAGCGGTCGCAGCCCTTCGGGCCGCCCGCCTGCGGGGCGATCCTGATGCCGGCGGTGTACGAGTCACCGAGCGCCACGTACGGGCCGCTGGGAGGCGGGGTGGGGGTCGGCGTGGGCGTGGGGGTCGGCGTCGGGGTGGCCGAGGCGCGGGCGGACATCGCGCCCGCGGCAGCCTTCGCGGACCCGCCGTCCGAGCCGCCCCCGGAACTGCAGGCCGCGAGCAGCACCGCGGCCAGCCCGGCGGCCGTCACGGCGGCGGCAGGGCGTGTGGTCATCGGCATGGCATCCCCCCGGGGGCAGGAGTCGTCTCGCTGCGGCGGCCCGTCCCCCGGGCACCGCAGGGGCCAACGAACGGGCGCCGCCGATGACTCCCGCCCGGGTCGGCTACTCCGCGCCGCGCTCGTGCTCGGCCAGGAACTGCTCGAAGCGCCGCCCCAGCTCGTCCGCCGAGGGCAGGTCGACCGGCTCCGCCAGCAGGCTCTCGCGGCCCTCCGCGCCCGCCACGGCGTCGTACTGGCCCTCCATGCCCCGGATCGCCGAGCGCAACTCGCCGTCCCCCTGGGACAGCTGCTCCTCGATGTCGGCGTAGACCTCGTCGACCCGCCGGCGCAGCCCGGTGCCCGGGAGCACCAGCCCGGTGGCCGACTGCACGGCCTCCAGGATCAGCACGGCCGCCGCCGGGTAGGCCGAGCGCGCCACGTAGTGCGGCACGTGCACGGCGAAGCCCAGGACGTCGTGGCCCGACTCGGCGAGCCGGTACTCCAGCAGCGCCTGCGCGCTGCCCGGGACCTGCGCCTGCTCGAACCACTGCGGGTAGTCGGCGGCGAGGTCGAGCCGGTTCCCGTGCGGGGTCAGCCCGACCGGGCGGGTGTGCGGCACGCCCATCGGGATGCCGTGGAAGTCCAGGCACAGCCGGACCTCGAAGCGCTCCACGAGCTCGCGCACGGCACCGGCGAAGCGCTCCCACTCGACGTCCGGCTCGGGGCCGCTGAGCAGCAGGAACGGCGCGCCGGCGGCGTCCCGCACGAGCTGGAGCAGGATCTCCGGCGGGTCGTACGACGTCCAGCGGTCGCGGTCGAAGACCATCGCCGGGCGGCGCGCCCGGTAGTCCACCAGGCGGTCGTGGTCGAAGCGGGCGACGACCTGCGGCGAACCCGTCTCCAGCAGGTGGTCCACCACCTGGCCGCCGGCCTCCCCGGCGTCCATGAAGCCCTCGAAGTGGTGGAGCAGCACGAGGCCCGCGCCGGTGTCGCTCAGCTCCGCGTTGGCCTCGGCCACGGCGGCCACGCCCTGCCGATCCAGCTCGTACAGCGCCTGGAAATCACGCACCGCGCACCCAACCCCGTTCTCTGCTCGTCCCGACTCGCCCCGGCGGACCCGGCTGTTCGCCCTTCTCGTCGTCTCCAGCGTGCGGCGCCCCGCCGGAATTCCCGCCCGCCCGGACGACGTCGCCGCGGGCCGTGGCCGACCGCTGTGCACCATGATCGCACCCGATCGAAAAGCCGCTGGTCAGGGGTGCCGTCAAGGGGTCCCGGCAGCAAGATCGGGAGCGCGCCGCGACGACCCGAGCCCCCAAACGCGCGCCGCGAAGTGACGCACCGCCTTCTGGCGGGTATCGTCCTCTCGCTGCCTCGCATCGTCGCGTCGTCATCACGTCGTCCGTAACGCCGTCGATCACGTCCCGGATCGGTGCTGGCCAGCCACCCACGACGCATCTTGCCTTCACTTGGCCGCCCGCTTCCTTTCGCGCTCTCGTTCCTCCTCGGCCATCTCGCGGACGCATACTGTCCCCTCGCTCATCCCGCCGGACCGGTCCGTGGACCCGTGTCCGTTCCGGCACCGCGCCGCCCGCTCCGGGCCGCCGCCCCCGCCACGCCCGACCGGACCTCCGGCGCGCACCGGGGTACCCGGCGGACGGACACCGGGCCGGGGCGAACCAGTCCACCGCAGCCCGTGCCGTACCCCGGCGCGAGCTGCCCCCTACGACCGATGAAGGACAGAAGGTTCCGTGCCCGTACCTGTCACCCTCACCGGCCGCACCGTGCGGCTGGAGCCCCTCGCCGCGCACCACGCCGAGGCCATCGCCGAGGCCGGCGCCGAGGACCGTACGACCTACGCCTTCACCCCCGTCCCGCACGGCCTCGAAGCGGCCCGCGACTACGTCGCGCGCGCCCTCGCGGACCAGGCCGCGGGCCGGTCGCTGCCGTTCGCGACGGTGAACGCCGCCGACGGCCGGGTCGTCGGCTCCACCCGCTTCCTGGAACTCGACTACTGGCAGGGCCCGCTGGTGTGGCCGCCGGTCCCGGGCGTGCCGCACGGCGACCCGGCCACCGCCGTGCCGGACGCCGCCGAGATCGGCAACACCTGGCTCTCGCCCCGGGCCCAGGGCACCGGCATCAACACCGAGGCCAAGCTGCTGATGCTGCGCCACGCCTTCGAGACCTGGGGGGTGCAGCGGATCTCGCTGCGCGCCGACGCCCGCAACCTGCGTTCGCGCACGGCGATCGAGCGCCTGGGCGCGACCTCCGAGGGCGTCCGCCGGGCGCACTCGCGCGGGCTGGACGGGGTGGTCCGGTCCACCGCGTTCTACTCGATCCTGGACGCCGAGTGGCCGGCCGTCCGCGACATCATCGAGCTGCGGATCGCCAACGCGACCTCGCCGAGCGCCCCGGATCCGGAGATCAACCAGGAGTGCCTTAGACACGGCGGCAGCGGCTCCGGCCATCTGAGCTACGGCCTGAGCGTCACGGCCTGAGCGTCACGGCCTGAGCCTCAGCGCCCGGCGGCGGACTCCAGCAGCCGGGCGAGGGCGTCCGGGCCCGTGCGCCCCGACCGCCCGGCGTCGACCACGGCCGAGACCGGACGCCAACCGCCGCGCACGCGCGTGACCGCCACCTCCCACACGGGGTGGCCGCTCACGGCCTCGTTGATCTGCAGCACGCCCTCGCGGGTGCGGACGGTCCAGCCGTCGAGCCCGGCCCGGACGCGCCGCCACTGCTCGTCGCTCCACACCACGTCGGGGACGGGGTGCGGCCGCGGCACCAGCAGGTCGGCGCGGCCACGGCCGGCCGTGACGGACCCCGGCTCCGGGAACGCCCAGGCGGGCAGCGGCTCGCGGGCGGACCGCCAGGCCTCGGGGATGCCGGCCGTGCCGGTGTGCGCGGCGACCACTCCCCCGGCGATGGCGGCGACGGTGTCCACGTCGCCACCGGCCGCGACCGCCTCCCACACGGCGGCCGGGTAGTCGCCGAGCCGGCGGGCGGCGCACCACAGCGCGTACGGGACGGTGTCGGCGGCGGACGTCCGGCTGCCGTTGCCGAGCACCCTCGCCGCGACCCGGAAGTCCGGCTCCGCGAGCAGGCGGACGGCCTCGGCGAGCCCGTCGCGGACGGCGCCGTCGGGGGTGTGGTGCAGGACCTTCCGCAGCAGGCCGTCCGGAGTCAGCGGCTCGGTCCGGGCCCGCACCGCATACGCGGCGGCCACCGCGACGGCGACGGCGACGGCGCCGTCGACGGCCTGCGGGTGGGTGTGCGTGATTACAGCCGTCCGGGCGGCCAGCCGGACGCACTCGTCCGGATCGCCGGCGAGCGCGGCCCCGAGCGGAGCGACCCGCATCGCGGCGCCGTTGCCGTACGAGCCCTGGCCGTCGAAGAGTTCGGCCGCCAGCGCCGCGGCGTCCCCGCCCTCGCGGACCAGCCGGAGCATCCGGTTGGCGGCCGGGCCGTAGCCGCGGTCGAAGTCGTGGCGCAGGGCGAAGGCGTAGGTCAGGTCGAAGGTGTCGACGGTGCCGCGTTCGGTGTGGGCTGCGTACACCGAGCAGGCCATCTCGGTGTCGTCGGTCCACGGCCAGGGGGCCGGCGGGACGGTACGGGTGGCGAGGTGCGCGGCGGCGACCTCGGGAACGAAGAACTGCGCGCCGAAGGCATCGGCCACGGAGAGGCCGACGAGCGCGTCGAACGCGGGGCCCTGGTGTGGAGTTGTCATATGTCCCCAGCTCAGCGGTCCGGCCGACGCTTCGTCAACCTGTTTTGCCGGGCCCCTCCCACGGGCGATGTTTCGCATACATCCGATCTTGGCGGGAAACACTCGGGCATGACCCGCGCGATTCCCCCCGGCCCCCTGGACCCCCTGGGCCCCCTCGACCCCGTCGGCCTGCTCGGCGCCGACCAGCAGCACGTCGTCACCCGGGCGCAGCTGCGGCGCCTCGGGGTGCCGTCCGGCACGATCGCCCACCGGCTGCGGCCCGGCGGGCCGTGGCAACAGGTCCTGCCGCGGGTGATCTGCCTGCAGACCGGGCGGCTGACCGCGCATCAACGGCTGCGCGCCGCACTGGCGTACGCGGCGCCGAAGGGACGGTCGCCGCAGACCGGGGAGGTGTTGCTGACCGGGTTCGCGGTGCTCGCGGACGCGGGCCTGCCGAGCGCCGGGCACCCGTCCGACCTCGCCGACGTCGACGTGCTGATCCCGGGGCAACGCCGGGTCGGCGACCGCGAGTTCGTGCGGATCCACCGGGCGGCCGGGCCGATGCCGGGCGGGTACGAGCGGGACGACGGCCTGTGGAGCACCACCGTCGCGCGGGCCCTCGCGGACCTCGCCCCGCGCGAGCCGGGGCTGCGGCGCTTCCGGGCGCTGTGCGCGGAGGCGGTCCAGCGGCGGCACTGCGAACTCGGCGAGCTGCTGGACCACTTGCTCGCCCGGCCCGGCGCGCTCGGGCTGCCGCCGGTCGCCCAGGTGGTGGAGGACCTGACGTCCGGCGTGCGGTCGGTGGTCGAGGGCGAGGCGCGCGACCTCCTGCGGAGCTCGGGCCTGGCGGAGCCGCTGTGGAACCCGGTGCTGTTCCTGGACGGCCGCTTCCTCGCCGTCCCCGACGCCTACTGGCCGCACGCGTGCGTGGCGCTGGAGATCGACTCCCGGGCCTGGCACCTGCGCCCGGCCGACCACGAACGCAGCCTGGTCCGCGCCAACCGCCTCACCACGGCGGGCCTCCCGGTCGTCCGCACGACCCCGGTCCAGCTCCGCCGCGACCCGACCCCCGTCCTCCACGAACTGACCGCCCTGCTCACCACCGGCCCCCACGGGCCCCACACCAGAATCACCTGGCGCCGGGCCCGCTGAGCCCGGCGTCAACTCCCTTGACGCTCTGCGGGCGCGTGCCTCGCGCCGGCAGCCTCGGCCGCGGCGACCAGGCGCTGGAGTTCGGCGAGGTGGGCGGCGAGGGCGTTCCGGCCGGCATGGGTGGCGGCGAGCCAGGTGCGGGGGCGCTTGCCGACGTACCCCTTCTTCACGGTCAGGTAGCCGGCCTCTTCGAGGGCGGTCGCGGCCTTGCTGAGGACGGAGTCGGAGACCTCGCAGTGCTCACGGACGGCACCGAACTCGGCTTCCTCGCACGCGCCGAGGAAGGCGAGTACGGTGAGCCGGGTGGGGTGCTGGAGCAGCGGGTCGAGAGCGGGGGGCATCAGCCGGCCTCCCGCAGCCGCCGGATCCGGCGGTTGAGACCGGCGTTCGACAACCAGAAGGCCGCACCCGCGGTCGCCCCGGCGACCGTGCAGATCACCTGCGGCCCACCGCCCGCGAACCACGCGAGCACCGCTCCGGCCAGCCCGGCCACCAGTACCCCGAGGACACCCAGGAGGACCGGGCCGCCGGTACCGGGTGCCAGGCCCTTCTGCATGACGCCGCTGCCGCGCATGCCGGCCCGGGCGACGAGGACGCAGAAGGCACTCCAGACCCCGCTGAGCACTCCCAGCAGCCAGATCCGGTGCGTTGCGATGGCGAGGCCGACCACCGCCCCGTAGACGATGAAGCCGGCCGCCAGGGCCGGCCCGTACCAGCGGGGCAGCGGAACGGGCAGCCGGGCCGCTGCGCTGGCGCGGTAGGCCAGGCGCAGCGCCTCGGCGGCAGGAAGGTCTGCGGGCACGGAAGTTGAGTCGCTCATGGAATCCCCCTCGGACGGCGACGGTGATTCCACTATGGCATCTACTTTCCGAAGTGGAAAGTACTTTCAGCAGCGCGGGTCGATCTCCTGGAAGGTGGCGTAGTGGTCGGGGGACCAGAACTGTTCGCCCGCGCCGCCGGTGACGACGCGGCGGGTGCCGCGGTCGTTGGAGCCGGGGGTGACGACGGTGTACTCGTGGTAGTAGCCGTCGGACTTCTTGGGGAGGCGGCTCTCGCGGTTCTCGAAGACGATGCCGTCCCTGTTGTACGGATACGGGCCGCCCTTGGCGATCAGGCCGAGGGTGTCCTGGGCCTGGCTGGGGAGCTTGGTGCGGCACACGTCGGCCAGCGCGGGGTCGGCGGGCACCCAGGTGCCGCTCGGGGCGGGGGTGCGGCCGGCGGGCGGGGACGGCTTCGGGGCCTGGGACTTGGCGGCCGAGGAGTTCGCGGCGGCCGTGGTGGAGGCCCCGGAGGCGTTGGAGTGGCTGCTGCCGCCCTTGCCGGCGAGCAGGTACCCGATCCCGCCGAGGACGGCCAGGATCAGGACGGCCACGACTACGAGCGGGCTTTTGCGTCTGGTCATGCGCCCCAGCTTGCCAGGACCGGGGGAAGGGCCACCCGTGGGGGGCCGCCGCCACACAGACGTACGGCCGGGCGGGGACGGACGCCGTTGTCCGTCC
>NZ_JBFBDY010000027.1:0-30782 GCF_040683475.1 Kitasatospora sp. NPDC093558
CGCGTGGGGGGGGCGTGGGGGCGGTGCGCCCGGTCCGCGCGCGGCGGCCGGCCCGGCCCCCCGCCCCCGCCCCCCCCCCCCCACGTCCGGTGGGCTACTCCATGCCCGCGAGCACCAGCGGCAGGCGGCGGGCGCCGTCGGCGACCAGCTTCACCGGCACGCCCCAGTCCTGCTGGTGCACGTGGCAGGCCGGGTACTCGATCTCCGGGTCGTCGTCGCAGGACGCGGCCATCGCCGACACGTGCAGCACGCCCTCGGTGACCTCGTCGGACAGGACGAGCTCGCGCGAGAGGTTGCTGTCCGCGCCCGCGCCGGAGACCAGCAGCTCCGGCGGCGTGGAGCTGACCAGCAGCCGGGTGGACGGGCCGTAGCGCTCGTCCAGCTTCTGGCCGCTCGGCGCGGCGAACACCACGTCCAGCCGGAACGGGCCCGGCGCGACCTCGGTGGCCGCGCGCTGGGTGCGGTGCGCGACCGACTCGACCCGCACCGCCTCCTCGGGCAGCCGCAGCCTGGTCAGCCGGTGCCGGGCCGACTCGACCACCACGATGTCCCCGTCCACCAGGACGGCCCCGGACGGCTCGCGCAGGTCGGTGGCCAGCGTGGTGACCTCGCCGGTCGCCGGGTCGAAGCGGCGCAGCGCGTGGTTGTAGGTGTCGGCGACGGCCACCGAGCCGTCCGGCAGGACGGTGACGCCGAGCGGGTGCTGGAGCAGGGCCTGGCCGGCGGCGCCGTCGCGGTGGCCGAAGTCGAACAGGCCGGTGCCGACGGCCGTTTCGACCGTCTTGGTTTCACGTGAAACCCAACGGAGGGCCGACGTCTCGGAGTCGGCGACCCAGAGCTTCTCGCCGTCCGCGGAGACCGCGAGGCCGGACGGCTGGGCGAACCAGGCCTCGCCGGCGGGCCCGTCCACCAGGCCCTCGTTGGTGGTGCCGGCCGCGACGCCGACCGTGCCGGCCGCCGGGTCGTACGCCCACAGCTGGTGCACGCCGGCCATGGCGATCCACACCCGGCCGTCGAACCAGGCGACGTCCCACGGCGAGGAGAGGTCCACCTCGCGGGCCGGGCCCTCGGTGGCCGAGCCCTGCCACCACTGGCGGCCGGTGCCGGCCAGGGTGGTGACGTGGCCGTCGGCCAGCCGGACGCCGCGCAGGGCGTGGTTGACGGTGTCGGCGACGATCACGTCGAAGTCGTACGGGTGGCCCTCGGGCAGCAGCGCGAGGCCCTGCGGCTCGCTGAACCGTGGGTCGGTGCCGTCCACCAGGCCGCGCTGCCCGTCGCCGATCCGGCGCACCACCGTCTCGCCGTCCTCGGCCAGCTCGACCAGCGAGTGGTGGCCGGAGTCGGCGACCAGGAAGTGGCCGTCGGGCAGGCGCACCGCCTTGCCCGGGAACTTGAGGTCCCCGGCGCTCGGCTCCGGCGCCACGTACGGGCCGTCGCCGCGGCGCAGCGTGCCCTTGGCGGCGTGCTCCTCCTCCAGCTCCTCCACCAGCCGCGCGATCGCGTGCGCGTGGCCCTCGCCGGCGTGCTGGGCGACGACGTACCCCTCGGGGTCGATCACCACGAGCGTCGGCCAGGCGCGCACCGCGTACTGCTTCCAGGTGGCGAGTGCGGGATCGTCCAGCACCGGGTGGTGCACCTCGTACCGGGCGACGGCGTCGACGACGGCCTGGTGGTCGGCCTCGTGCACGAACTTGGGCGAGTGCACGCCGACGATCACCACGGTGTCGCGGTGCTTCTCCTCCAGCTCGCGCAGCTCGTCGAGGACGTGGAGGCAGTTGATGCAGCAGAAGGTCCAGAAGTCCAGGACGGTGATCTTGCCCCGGAAGTCGGCGAGGGTGAGCTCCTTGCCGCCGGTGTTCAGCCAACCGCCTGCGCCGACCAGCTCGGGGGCGCGTACTCGTGCACGAGATGCCATGGCTGTATCCAACCTCATCGGGTGGGCGCGGCATTCCGGGGAGGTGCGGGAGCGGGGCCGGTGGGGGTCTGCCAGCGGGTTTCGCCGTCCTGCTGTTCGGTGGTGGGGGTGAGGCCGAGGGAGCGGGCCACGGCGGCGGATGCGTGGTGGTCGGGGTGGATGTGGGCCGTCACCGTCGTGATGCCGCTGCCGGTGAGGTGGGTGAGCAGCCTGCGGGCGGCCTCGGTGGCGAGGCCGCGGCCCTGCCAGGGCGTGCCGACCACCCAGGCGAGTTCGGCGGTGTCCCCGCGTACGGTGGCCTGGACGTAGCCCGCGAGGCGGCCGCCGTCGTGCAGGCGCAGTGCCCAGTTGCCCCAGGTCTCGGCCGGGTCGGGGGAGCCGGCGGCGAGCCGGGCGTAGCGGGTGCGCAGGGCGTCGGCGTCGTCCGGGGTGCCGCCGGTGAAGGCGTGCAGGGCCGGGTCGGCGAGGGCGGCGGCCATCTCCTCGGCGTGCTCGGGCCGGAGCGGGACGAGGTCGAGGCGTTCGCCGTGGAGGGTCGTGGCGGTGTCGGGGCGCATGGGTCCTTCCGGTGTCTGTCAGCGCGGGTGCGGGATCGGTAACGTACCGGCATGGCTGACCTTGAAGAACGCGCCAACGTCGTCGCGTCCGGTTCTCGGCGGTCCGGGGCGGGGGTGCCGGTCCGCCGGCGCCGCGTCACGGACCTCGCCGACTGCGTCCGGCTGCTGGGCGACGTCCGTACGACCGACGGATACCCGACCGACTGGCCCGAACGACCCGCCGCCTGGCTCACCCCCGAGGGGCTCCTCGCCGCCTGGGTGGCCGAGGCGGACGACCGCGTGCTCGGGCACGTGGCCCTCTCCCGCAGCGCCCCGGGGGACGCCGCCCCGGTGTTGTGGGGCCACCGCACCGGGGCCCGGCCCGAACTCACCGCCGTGGTGAACCGCCTGTACGTCGCCCCCGCCGCGCGCGGCCGGGGCGTCGGGGCGCGCCTGCTGGCGAACGCGCTGACCCACGCGCGCGCCCTCGGCCTGCACCCGGTCCTCGACGTCCTCGCCACGGACGCGGGGGCGGTGGCCTGCTACCGACGCCTCGGGTGGACGTGGCTGGGCAGCGTCGACCAGCAGTGGGGCGGCGGGCGCACCGTCGTCGTCCAGTGCTTCGCGGCTCCCCGGGAGCCGTGAGGGCGGCGGGGGAGCCGGGACCACCGGCTCCCCCGCGGGGCCCGTCAGCCCCGTCAGTCCGCGGAGCGGTCCGCGGCGGGGCGGCGGCGCAGCGCGGGGGTGGTGAGCGCGGGCGGCTGCCAGACGCCGTCCGCCCGGTAGAGGTCGGTGCCGGGCGGGACGATCGCGTCGATGCGGTCGAGGGTGGCGTCGTCGAGGACGAGGTCGGCGCCCTTGAGGGCCGATTCGAGCTGCTCCATCGTGCGCGGGCCGATGATCACCGAGGTGACGGCCGGGTGGGCGAGCGGGAAGGCGATGGCCAGCTCGGGGAGCGTGCGGCCGAGGTCCTCGGCGAGCGCGGTGAAGGCCTCGACGGCGTCCAGCTTGGCCTGGGTGAGCGGCAGTTCCGGGTCGAAGCGGCCCGGGTTGAGGGCGGCGCGGCCCTGCGAGAGGTCGATGGCCAGGCCCTTGCGGTAGCGCCCGGTGAGGAAGCCGCCGGCCAGCGGCCCCCAGGTGAGCGCGCCCATGCCGAGCCGCTGGACGGTCGGCAGCACGTCGGCCTCGACGCCGCGGGCGAGCAGCGAGTACGGCGGCTGCTCGGTGCGGAAGCGCGGGAGGCCGCGGCGCTCGGCGACGTGGTGGGCGTCGACGATCTGCTCGGCGGGGAAGGTCGAGCAGCCGAAGGCGAGGATCTTGCCGGCCCGGACGAGGTCGTCGAGGGCGGCGAGGGTCTCCTCGACGTCGGTGGTGTGGTCCGGCCGGTGCACCTGGTACAGGTCGATCCGGTCGGTGCGCAGCCGCCGCAGGCTCTCCTCGACCTCCCGGACGATCCAGCGCCGGGAGTTGCCGCGGCGGTTGCGGCCCTCGCCCATCGGGAAGTGCACCTTGGTCGCGAGCACGATGTCGTCCCGGTCGCCGCGGGCGGCGAGCGCCTTGCCGACGATCTCCTCGGACTCGCCGGCCGAGTACATGTCGGCGGTGTCGACGAAGTTGATGCCGCGGTCGAGGGCGGTGTGGATGATCCGGGCGCAGTCGTCGTGGTCGGGGTTGCCGACCGCGCCGAACATCATGGTGCCGAGGCAGTAGGCGCTGACTTCGATGCCGGTGCCGCCGAGGACGCGGTAGCGCATGGTGGTTCTCCCCCGAAGGTCTTGGGTGTCCCGTTCGTTGCGTCAGAGGCTAGGACTTGGAGCGCACTCCAACGCAAGCGTCCGACCCCGGCCTCGTTCGCGGGATCCCCCGGCGGGGGGAGCGGGTTCGTCGGGGCGGAGGAGGCCGGGGCCGGGCCGCGCGGGCGAGCGTGGGGGCATGACGAGGAACGGGTGGGGTGTGGCCGGCTGGGGTGTCGCCTGCGCCGGGTTCGGGACGGGCTGCGCGCTGAACGGGACGGCGCTGCTCGGGGCCGCCTGGCTGGGCTGGGTGGTCGCCGGGGTGGGGGTGGCGGCGGTGCCCGCCGGGGCGGCGGCGGCCCGGGGGCGGCCGGGGCCGGTGCTGCGGGCGGCGCTGTGGGGGCTGGCCGGGCCGGCGGCCGTGGCGGCCTGGGGGCTGCTGATGGACGTGCTGGTCCTGCTGACCGGGGCGGCCGTGGACAGTGTGCCGGGGGCGGTGCTGCACGCGCTGTCGGCGGTCGGCGTCGTGCTGCTGGTGGCCGCCGCGCGCGTCCGGCCGGCTGCCGGGGACCGGCCGCGCCCGGCTCCGTCCGAGGCCTCCGCGCCCGTCCAACTCGCGGCCTGGGCAGGCACGTTGGCGTTCGTCCCGTACGTCGTCATGAAGCTGAACTGGGCCCTCGGCGGCAGCTTCGCGGGGCTCGACGGCGCCCGGATACGGGTGACCAACGAGCGCAACGGCGCCTCCGGGCTCTGGCTCACCCTGGAGGACTGGGGGATCGACGCGACGGCGCTGATGGCCGCGCTCGGGGTGTTCCTGCTGTGGGGCCTGGTCCGGCCGTGGGGGCAGGTCTTCCCGCGGTGGACCCCGGTGCTGCGCGGGCGCCGGGTGCCGCGCTGGCTGCCGCTCACCCCCGCGCTGATCGGCGCGGGCACGCTCGCGCCGTACGGGCTGATGGGGGTCGGCTACCTGTCGCTGTGCACGGTCGGCGTGACGACGATCCGGACGGGCGACATGCCGACCCCGGACGACGCGCTGATGATCGGCTGGGTCGGGATGAGCGCGTTCGCCGTGTACGGGGTGGCGCTGGCGGTGGCGGTCCGGTCGTACTGGCGGCGCACGGGCGGCTGAGCCCGGATGTGCAGCCGTGCTCGATCTGCAGCCGCGCCCGATCTGCAGCCGTGCTTGATTTGCGGGAATGGCAACAAAGCTTGCCGATTCGACCGGGGCGGCCGCAGCCTGGCGGTGGAGGTGCCCTCCCGTACGCCGTCCCCCCCCCGCAGCACCCGACGATCGGAGACCCCGCATGTCCGACCACCACCATCACCACCACGCCAAGGGCCACGCCCACGACCACGTCCCCGCCGCCGACTTCGACTGGGACGCGCTCGCCACCCACCTGGAGCGCGAGGCCGAGCTGAAGGCCCCCGCCGTCACCGCCGCCGCCCACTGGCTGCGCGAGCTGTCCGGCGGCGAGGCCGGGCGGGTGCTCGACGTCGGCAGCGGTCCCGGCGTGCTCGCCGGGCTGCTCGCCGAGGCGTTCCCGGCCGCCGAGGTGGTCGCGGTCGACCAGTCGGCGGCGCTGCTGGAGCGCGCCCGCACCCGCTCCGGCGGCCGGCTGAAGACCCAGCGGGCCGACCTGCCCGAGGAGTTCGGCAAGCTCGGCGAGGCCGACCTGATCTGGTCCGCGAACGCGATCCACCACCTCGGCGACCAGCAGACCGCGCTCACCGGCCTGGCCGGCCTGCTGCGCCCCGGCGGGGTGCTGGCCGTCGCCGAGCGCGGGCTGCCGCTGCGCTACCTGCCGCGCGACTTCGGCCTCGGCAAGGCCGGGTTCCAGGCCCGCCTGGACGCGGCCCACGAGGCGGGATTCAGCACGATGCGCGCCGAACTCCCGGGCGCCACCGAGGAGATCGAGGACTGGCCGGCCATGCTCGGCCGGGCCGGCCTGACCCCGAGCGGCACCAGGACCTTCCTGATCGACCACCCGGCCCCGCTCGCCGCCCCCGCCCGCGAGCACCTCCACGCCCAGCTCGCCCGCCTGCACGACCAGCTCGCCGGCCACCTGGACCCGCAGGACGCGGCCACGCTGGCGGCCCTGCTCGACGAGGACGCCCCCACCGGGATCCTGCACCGCCCGGACGCCTTCTACCTGTCCGCGATGACGGTCCACACCGCCCGCGCGGCCCGGTAGCCCCGGGGCCCCGGAGCTCCCCCGGGCACGCACCGGACCGGTACCGTCGCCGTATGACCGCCAACGAGCACGGAACCGGGGCCGGATTCGTCGTCGTGACGACCACCCACGAGACCGAGGACCAGGCCCGGGCCCTGGCGTCCGCCGCCGTCCGCGAACGGCTGGCCGCGTGCGCGCAGGTGTACCCGGTCCGGTCCGTCTACTGGTGGGAGGGCGAGGTGCAGGACGCCGAGGAGTGGCGGATCGACCTCAAGACGACGGCCGGACTCGCCGACCGGCTGGGCGCGTTCCTCGCCGAGCGGCACACCTACGAGACGCCCGAGGTGATCGCCGTCCCGGTGGTCGCGGGCAGCCCGGGCTACCTCGCGTGGGTCACCGCCGAGACGGTCGCTCCCTGAGCACTATCGGCCCCTCGCCAGCCCCTACTCGCCGCCGAAGCGCGTCGTCCACGCAGCCAGGTCGTCGTCGGTGATCTTGGCGAACAGCACCGGCGGCACCGTGAACGCCGTCCCGGCCGGCACCAGGTCGAGCGCCCGCGCCTCCGCCGGGTCCACCCACCGCCGGGACGCCGCCGGGGCGTCGTCGGCCGGCGTGAACGCGCCGCGCATCGCCGCCGCGGTCGCCGGGACGAACGGCTCCGACACCACCGCGTACAGGTGGATCAGGTTCATCGCGGTGCGCAGCGTCAGCGCCGCCGCGTCCGGGTCGGTCTTCACCTGGAGCCACGGCGCCTTCTCGTCCAGGTACGCGTTGCCGGCGCTCCACAGGGCGCGCAGGGCCTGCGCCGCCTTGCGGAAGTTGAGCGCGTCGAGCTGCGCCTCGTAGTCGGCGAGCAGGCCGGCGATCTGCGCGCCGAGCCGCTCCTCCGCCTCGCCGGCCGCGTGCCCGCCGGGGACGTCGTCGCCGAATCGCTTGCGGCTGAAGGTCAGCACGCGGTTGACGAAGTTGCCGAGGGTGTCGGCGAGGTCCTTGTTGACGACGGCGGCGAAGAGGTCCCAGGTGAAGCTGGAGTCGTCCGACTCGGGCGCGTGGGCCATCATGAAGTAGCGCCAGCAGTCGGCCGGGAGCAGCTCCAGCGCGACGTCGCTGAAGATGCCGCGCCGCTGGCTGGTGGAGAACTTCCCGCCGTAGTACGTCAGCCAGTTGAAGGCCTTGACGTAGTCGACCTTCTTCCACGGGCGGCGCGAGCCGAGGATCGTCGCGGGGAACATCACCGTGTGGAACGGGACGTTGTCCTTGCCCATGAACTCGGTGTAGCGGACGGTGTCGTCGGCCTCGTACCACCAGGACTTCCAGTCCCGCGGCTGCCCGGCCGGGGCCGCGTCCGCCCACTCCTTGGTGGCGCCGATGTATTCGATCGGTGCGTCGAACCAGACGTAGAACACCTTGCCCTCGGCGGCCAGTTCGGGCCACACGTCGGCCGGCACCGGGACGCCCCACTCCAGGTCGCGGGTGATCGCGCGGTCCTGCAGGCCCTCGGTCAGCCACTTGCGGGCGATCGAGGAGGCCAGCACCGGCCACGTGTCGCCGTGGGCGGCGACCCACTGTTCGACCTCCTCGGTCAGCTTCGACTGGAGCAGGAACAGGTGCCTGGTCTCCCGGACCTCCAGGTCGGCGCTGCCGCTGATGGCCGAGCGCGGCTCCAGGAGGTCGGTCGGGTCCAGCACGCGCGTGCAGTTCTCGCACTGGTCGCCGCGCGCCTTGTCGTAGCCGCAGTGCGGGCAGGTGCCGACGATGTAGCGGTCCGGCAGGAAGCGGCCGTCGGCGTTGGAGTACACCTGCCGGATCGTGCGCTCCTCGATGAAGCCGTTGCGCCGGAGCTCGCGGGCGATCTCCTGGGTGATCTCCCGGTTCTGCGGCGAGGAGCTGCGGCCGAAGTGGTCGAAGGAGAGCCCGAAGCCGTCGTACACCGCCTTCTGCGCGTCGTGCGCCCGGGCGCAGAACTCGGCGACCGGCAGCCCGGCGTCCTGCGCGGCCAGCTCGGCGGGCGTGCCGTGCTCGTCGGTCGCGCAGATGTACAGCACCTCGTGGCCGCGTTGGCGCAGGTAGCGGGCGTAGACGTCCGCCGGGAGCATCGACCCGACCATGTTGCCCAGGTGCTTGATCCCGTTGATGTACGGAAGGGCGCTGGTGATCAGGTGCCGAGCCATCCTGGGACGCTCCGATTTCTCCCGCACGCGCACCCGCCCGGGGCGCCGTGCCGGGCGCAGGGGTTCCACCGTGGGTGCCAAAGCCTACGTCGCGATCACGCCCGGGCCGCTGATTGACGGCGCGCCCCGCAGGTCAGAGCGCCCTGCAGGTCAGGGCACCCCGCAGGTCAGGGCGCCCCCGGCGCCGGGAGCCCGCTGAAGTCGCCGTGCCGGTCGAACTCCCCGGCCTTCACCCCGCGCACGAAGGCCGCCCACTTGCGCGGGGTGGTGCGCACGATGACCTCGGCGGTCTCGGACTCGCGGATCTCCACCAGCCCGTCCGCGGTCCGGATCTCGACGCACTCGTTGGCCTCGGCGCTCGCCGAGGACTTCTGCCAGCCGCTCATGAGAGCGCGGTCTTCAGTATGGTCCGGATGAACTCCCGTGACTCGTCCGGGCCGAGCGCGATCGCGGCGGTCTCCGTCTTGATCTCGCGGTAGGTCCGCAGGTCGGCCTCGCTGTGGACGAACTTCGGCCCCTGGGAGAGGTCGATCTGGACGGTGTCCAGCTCGGGGACGGGCCCGCAGGCGAGGTACATGCTCTCCCCGGAGCCGGGGAACGTGTCCACGCTGAACGGGATCGCGCGGATCTCCACCCCGGGCCGCTCGGAGTCCTCCAGGAGGCTGCGCAACTGGTCGTGCAGCACGGCCGGGCCGCCGAACTGCATGCGCAGCGCGGACTCGTGGACGAACGCGGTGTACGGCTTCGGCCGTTCGACCAGGACGCGCTGGCGCTGGATCCGGAAGGCCGTGCGCACGTCGGTCTCGTGCCGGGGCAGCGGCGGGCGCAGGCGTGCGAACACGGCGTTGGCGTAGGCGGAGGTCTGCAGAAGCCCGGGGATGAAACTGGTGTGCAGGATGGTGAGCGACTCGGCGTGGTGCTCCATCTCCGCGATGTCGATGATCCCGCTCGGGATGCGCCCGCGGTAGCCGTCCCACCAGTACTTGCGGCGGTCCTGGGTCATCGCGAGCAGCGCGTCGAGGTAGCGGCCCTCGGTGGAGCCGCAGGTGCGCGCCCAGGCCCGGAGCCGGTCGGCGCTGATGCCGGACTTCCCGTTCTCCATCTGGGAGATCTTGGGCAGGTCGGTGCCCAGGGCGGCGGCCAGGGTCTTGGGCGTCACGCCCACGCGTTCGCGCATCTTGCGCAGCTCGATGCCAAGGCGCTGCTGGCGCACGGTCGGCGACAAGCGGGGTGGCATGACTCTCTTCTCCGGGTCGCGGGGGTCCGTCGATGCTTCCGGTGAAGTGTGCCGCGCAAACCGGACCCTAGCTACCGAAACGGGGGATACCCCACGATGGAGTGAACGTGCACTCTCTCGGTAGCAAGTCTTGTACTTCGACCCTAGGGTCGAAGTCGAGTCACTCGCCGACCGGTTGCCGCCGACGGCCCGTCAAGCGGCCGTGGAGTCCCACCGGATGCACGGCCGGCGGGCTCGCCATCCCCGACCGGAGACCCCCATGCCGCTTCCGTCGCCCCTTCGCCGCCTCCGACGCGTTCCGGTCAGCCGGTGAACGCTCTGATCGTCGCCGGACTGTCCCTCCTGCTGCTCGCCGTGCTGTTCGTCGGCTGGCTGGTCTGGCTGGTCAACGTCCAGCCCAGGGAGCCCCGTTCGGCGAAGCCGGAGTTCGCCGCCCGGCACTCCCGCTCCGGCGACGACAACTAGACGAGAACCAGCAGCTGCCCGACCGCCGGTCGGGCAGCTGCACTCGGACCTCACGCGCTCAGACGTCACGCACTCAGACGTCGGCCACGAAGTGGTCGAACTCCCCGGCCTGCACGCCGAGGAGGAAGGCCTCCCACTTCTCCGGGGTGGTGCGGACGACGACCCCGCTGCCGTCCGACTCGCGGATCTCGACGACGCCGTCGACGAACCGCACCTCCAGGCACTCGCCGGACGGGTCGCTCGTGGAAGGCCGCTGCCAGTCGCTCATGGTGGCTCCTCAGTGGAAGGCTCGGATCTCCGCCCCAGCTTGCCACCGCCGCGGGCGGGGCGGTCAGCCGCGGGCGAGCCGTTCGACGAGCCGGGCCTCGGCCGCGGGCCACTCGTCGGCGAGCATCGAGAAGTAGCAGGTGTCCCGCCAGACGCCGTTGTCGCGCAGGCGGTCGCGGCGGAACGTCCCCTCGTACCGGGCGCCGAGGCGCAGGATCGCGTTGCGGGAGCGGTCGTTGAGCGCGTCGGTCTTCCACATGACCCGGCCCATGCCGAGCTCGCCGAAGGCGTACCGCAGGAGCAGCAGCTTCGACTCGGAGTTCACGGCCGAGCGCCACACCGACCGGGCGTACCAGGTGCCGCCGATCTCGACGAGCTCGTGCGTCGCGCTGAAGTCGTAGAAGCCGGTGATGCCGACGGCCTGGCCGCTGGTCAGGTCGATCACGGCGAACTTCACCGCGGTGCCGGCCTCCGTCTCCCGGACGCGGTGCTCGACGATCGCGCCCAGCTCCTCCTCGCTCTGCGGCGGGAGGAAGGGGATCCAGCGCCAGACCTCGGGGTCGGGGCCGACGGCGGCCCAGAGCTCGGGGACGTGGTGGCGCCCGAGGGGCTCCAGACGGACGTGGCGGCCGGTCAGGGTGACGGGCTCGGGCAGCTTCGCGGTCATGGCCCGAACGTACTGCCGATCTGCACTAGATGCAATCGGTTTATGTCCTAGTGCAAAGTGTCCGCCGAGTCTCCGGGGAAACGCGAAGGGCCCTGCGGGAGCAATCCCGCAGGGCCCTTCGGGGCGGACGGTCCGGACGGCGGTCCGGCGCCGGATCAGATGAACGAGTTGATCTGGATCGTCTCGTCGCGGCCCGGGCCGACGCCGATGGCGGAGATCGGCGCGCCCGACATCTCCTCCAGCGCCTTCACGTAGGCCTGCGCGTTCTTCGGCAGCTCGGCGAAGGTCTTCGCCTTGCTGATGTCCTCGGTCCAGCCCGGCAGCGTCTCGTAGATCGGCTTGGCGTGGTGGAAGTCGGACTGGTTGTAGGGGAGCTCCTCGACCCGGCGGCCGTCGATCTCGTACGCGACGCAGACCGGGATCTGCTCCCAGCCGGTCAGGACGTCGAGCTTGGTGAGGAAGAAGTCGGTGAGGCCGTTGACCCGGGTCGCGTAGCGCGCGATGACGGCGTCGAACCAGCCGCAGCGGCGGTCGCGGCCGGTGGTCACGCCGCGCTCGCCGCCGATGCGGCGCAGCGCCTCGCCGTCCGCGTCGAGGAGCTCGGTCGGGAACGGGCCGGAGCCGACGCGGGTGGTGTAGGCCTTGAGGATGCCGATGACCCGGTCGATCTTGGTGGGGCCGATGCCGGCGCCGGTGCAGGCGCCGCCCGAGGTCGGGTTCGACGAGGTCACGAAGGGGTACGTGCCGTGGTCGACGTCGAGCAGGGTGCCCTGGCCGCCCTCCAGCAGGACGACCTTGTTCGCCTTGAGCGCCTGGTCCAGGACGAGGGTGGTGTCGGCGAGGAAGGGCTTGATCTTGTCCGCGTAGCCGAGGTACTCCTCGACGACCAGCTCGGCCGGGACGGCGCGGCGGTTGTAGAGCTTGACCAGGACCTGGTTCTTGTCGTGCAGCGCCGCCTCGATCTTCTGGCGCAGGATCGACTCGTCGAACAGGTCCTGGACCCGGATGCCGACGCGGTTGATCTTGTCCGCGTAGGTCGGGCCGATGCCACGGCCGGTGGTGCCGATCCGGCGCTTGCCGAGGAAGCGCTCGGTGACCTTGTCCAGGGTGCGGTGGTACGGCGTGATCAGGTGGGCGTTGCCCGAGATCAGCAGCTTGGAGGTGTCGATGCCGCGCTCGTCGAGGCCGGCCAGCTCGGACAGCAGCACGCCCGGGTCGATGACGACGCCGTTGCCGATCACCGGCGTCACGTTCGGGCTGAGGATGCCGGAAGGGAGCAGGTGCAGGGCATACTTCTGGTCGCCGATGACCACCGTGTGACCGGCGTTGTTGCCGCCCTGGTAGCGGACGACGTAGTCGACGGAGCCGCCGAGGAGGTCGGTCGCCTTCCCCTTGCCCTCGTCCCCCCACTGAGCGCCAACGAGCACGAGTGCCGGCACAGGCGTACACCCCTTCCGGTTGGGGCATCCTGCGTAGGCCGCAGTCTGCCCCGAGATAGACGAAGCCCCTGGCGCAGTAGCGCAAGGGGCTCTTGCACCGAGAGATTACCTGAGGAAGGACCGGTCGTGTCGTCCCTGTCCACGCCTGCAACCGGCGGCTCCGAGCCGCTCCTGCTGCTCCTCGACCCGGTGGCCCGGCAGACCGACGGCGAGTCGGTGCGGATCGCGAAGGACGTGCTCTGCGGGGGCGCGGACGTCAAGGTGGCGTACCCGGAGAGCCCTTCCGAACTCGACCGGGTGCTTTCGCACCGGGGTCGGCGGCGACCGGTGGTGATCGGTTCCGATCTTGCCTTGCAGCGGGTGCTCCAAGCCCTGCACCGGCACCGTGAGCTGGGCGCGGATCCGGTGGGCATGGTTCCGGTCGGCCGCTCCGAGGAACTGGCGGCGGCCCGCGCGCTCGGCGTGCCGGGCGAGCCGGTGCCGGCCGCGCGGGCGGTCCTGGCGGGGGCCCCGCGGAAGCTGGACCTGCTGGTCGACGACGACGGCGGGGTCGCGCTGGGCGGGGTGCGGATCGCGGGCGCGGGGGCCCGGCGGCTGATCGGCCGTCCGGGCGGCTGGCGTTCGCTATGGGCGAAACTGGCTGCGGCCGAGCAGGCGAACGCACTCACCCCCGAGGCCGCCGAGCAGAGCTCCCGGATCCGGGTCGAGGCCGACGGCCGGCTCCTCGCGGACGTCCACCGGCCGGTCCGGCTGGTGCAGGTCTCCCTCCCCTTCGGCGCGTCGGACGGCTCGGGCGTCATGGAGGTCGTCGTCCGCGCGCCCGGCGCCCTCGTGCGCGCCCGCGCCGCGAGCGTCTCGGTGGCCGGCCGCGGCTTCGGCTACGAGGTCGACGGCCGCCCGGTCGGCCCGGTCCGCGCCCGCACCTGGACGGTCCACCCGGGCGCGTGGGGCCTGCTGCTCCCCGCCGCCTGAGGGTGTCCGGTGACGCCCGCGTGAACTCCGGGTGAGCAGGCTCACGTTCACCCCCGTCGCGAGGACCGGCGCTTCGCACCCGGAATGCCCCAACAGGCGCGAACCGCAAGGCCATCCCTCACGCACGGGAATTCCCCCGGGCCGAAATGCCCACCCGGTAAGGGGTTTTGTCTACGCGCGTTGCCGAACGATCGCCCAACAATCCCGGCATCCCGGGTTCCGGAAGCCTGTGCCAACTGCCCTAGACTCGAAGGCGTGCCACGTGGTGACGGAAGACTCAACCACGATCTTCTTCCCGGCGAGAAAGGCCCCCAGGACGCTTGTGGCGTCTTCGGTGTCTGGGCTCCCGGCGAGGAGGTCGCCAAGCTCACGTTCTTCGGCCTTTACGCCCTGCAGCACCGCGGTCAGGAATCCGCGGGCATCGCAGTGAGCAACGGCTCCCAGATTCTCGTCTTCAAGGACATGGGACTCGTCTCCCAGGTCTTCGACGAGGCCTCACTGGGGTCGTTGCACGGGCATATCGCCGTCGGACACGCCCGCTACTCGACCACCGGTTCCTCGGTCTGGGAGAACGCCCAGCCGACCTTCCGGGCGACCGTTCACGGTTCGCTGGCCCTCGGGCACAACGGAAACCTGGTGAACACCGCCGAACTGGCGGCCATGGTCGCCGAACTGCCCGGCGAGGAGCACGTCTCCCGCTCCGGGCGGACCGCCGCGACCAACGACACCGACCTGGTGACCGCCCTGCTGGCCGGCCACCCGGACCTCTCCATCGAGGAGACGGCCAAGGTCGTGCTGCCCAAGGTCAAGGGCGCGTTCTCGCTCGTCTTCATGGACGAGCACACCCTCTACGCCGCCCGCGACCCGCAGGGCATCCGCCCGCTGGTGCTCGGCCGGCTGGAGCGCGGCTGGGTGGTCGCCTCCGAGACCGCGGCGCTGGACATCTGCGGCGCCTCGTTCATCCGCGAGGTCGAGCCCGGCGAGCTCATCGCCATCGACGAGAACGGCATGCGCACCTCCCGCTTCGCCGAGGCGAAGCCCAAGGGCTGCGTGTTCGAGTACGTCTACCTGGCCCGCCCGGACACCAGCATCGCCGGCCGCAACGTCCACCTCTCCCGCGTGGAGATGGGCCGCCGGCTGGCGAAGGAGGCCCCGGTCGAGGCCGACCTGGTGATAGCGACGCCCGAGTCCGGCACCCCCGCCGCGATCGGCTACGCCGAGGCCAGCGGCATCCCGTACGGCTCCGGCCTGGTGAAGAACGCCTACGTCGGCCGCACCTTCATCCAGCCCAGCCAGACCATCCGCCAGCTCGGCATCCGGCTCAAGCTGAACCCGCTGCGCGAGGTCATCGCCGGCAAGCGCCTGGTCGTCGTCGACGACTCGATCGTGCGCGGCAACACCCAGCGCGCGCTGGTGAAGATGCTGCGCGAGGCCGGCGCCGCCGAGGTCCACATCCGGATCTCCTCGCCGCCGGTGAAGTGGCCGTGCTTCTTCGGCATCGACTTCGCCACCCGCGCGGAGCTGATCGCCAACGGCATGACCATCGAGGAGATCGGCCGCACCCTCGGTGCGGACTCGCTCGCCTACATCTCGATCGACGCCATGATCGAGGCCACCACGCAGCCCAAGGACAAGCTCTGCCGGGCCTGCTTCGACGGCGAGTACCCGATGGAGCTGCCGGACCCGGCGCTGCTCGGCAAGCTCCTGCTGGAGGCCGAGATCAAGGGCGGCCAGCAGCCGCCCGCCGTCCGCGGCAAGCCGACCGGCAGCGACCTGGACGGCGTCCAGTCCCTGCTCGGCGGAGCGGGCGCGGCCGACGCGCTGCGCCGCCCGTAGTACCCACGGTGGGGCCCCGGAACCGGGGCCCCACCGCTGTTCCAGCCCCTTGCTGTTCCCGAACCACCCCCACCAGACCCGAGAGGGCCGAACGCAGTGACCAGCTCCAACCAGAACGGCGCCACCTACGCCGCCGCCGGCGTCGACATCGAGGCGGGCGACCGCGCCGTCGAGCTCATGAAGCAGTGGGTGAAGAAGGCCAACCGCCCCGAGGTGGTCGGCGGCCTCGGCGGCTTCGCCGGGCTCTTCGACGCGTCCGCCTTCAAGAACTACGAGCGGCCGCTGCTGGCCTCGGCCACCGACGGCGTGGGGACCAAGGTGGCGATCGCCGCCGCCATGGACAAGCACGACACCATCGGCCACGACCTCGTCGGCATGGTCGTCGACGACCTCGTCGTGTGCGGCGCCGAGCCGCTGTTCATGACCGACTACATCTGCGTCGGCAAGGTCGTCCCGGAGCGCGTCGCCGCGATCGTCAAGGGCATCGCCGAGGGCTGCGCGCTGGCCGGCTGCGCCCTGGTCGGCGGCGAGACCGCCGAGCACCCGGGCCTGCTCGGCCCGGACGAGTACGACGTCGCGGGCGCCGGCACCGGCGTCGTCGAGGCGGACGCGCTGCTCGGCGCGGAGCGCGTGCGGCCCGGCGACGTGGTGATCGCGATGGCCGCCTCGGGCCTGCACTCCAACGGCTACTCGCTGGTCCGCCACGTGCTGCTGAACCAGGCCGGCTGGAAGCTGGACCGCAAGGTCGAGGAGTTCGGCCGCACCCTCGGCGAGGAGCTGCTGGAGCCGACCCGGATCTACTCGCTGGACTGCCTGGCGCTCACCCGCGCCACCGAGGTCCACGCCTTCTCGCACGTCACCGGCGGCGGCCTGGCGGCCAACCTGGCCCGGGTCATCCCGGCCGGCCTGCACGCCCGCCTGGACCGCGGCACCTGGACCCCGCTGCCGGTCTTCCAGACCGTCGCCGAGGTCGGCAAGGTGAGCACCCTGGAGATCGAGAAGACGCTCAACATGGGCGTCGGCATGGTCGCCGTCGTCCCGCCGCACTCGGTGGACGTCGTGCTGTCGGTCCTGGAGGACCGCGGCGTCGAGGCCTGGCTGCTGGGCGACATCGTCGAGCGCACCGACGAGCACGACGGCGGCGCGGCGCTCTACAACGCCTACGAGGGCTTCACGGCGGGCTGAGCCGGGCCCACCGCGCCAGGTGTGCCAGAAGTGACGCGAGGGCCCCTCCGGAGCACCGGAGGGGCCCTCCCGCGTCCCGGGGGCCGCCGGTCCCCGGCGGCCCGTGCGCGGGAACGCCGAAGACCGGCCCGGCGCCCTGGGGCGCGCGGACCGGTCCGGCGATACGGCGGTTACGAGCGGCGCGAGGCCTGCGACGGCCCGGTGCCCGGCTCGGTGTCGTCCTCGTCGTCGAGGTCGGCGTAGCGGGCGGCGTACTCCGCGTACGGGTCGTCGTCCTCCTCCTCCTCGATCGGCTCAGGCTCGATCGAAGCGGTGGACGGCGATACGCCCAGCTCGTTGGACAGACGGTTAGCGTCGAACCCGCCGCTGTTGTACTTCAGCTCGCGGGCGACCTTCGTCTGCTTGGCCTTGGCCCGGCCGCGCCCCATGGGTCGACCCCCTCAACGATGGGGCTCACGGCCCCGAGTCTGACACGTGTTCATGATCAGGACCGGCGCCTGCCCGAATGGGGAGGACCGTCCCTTGGAGCATTAACGGTACCTGTTTCCGCCGCTGGACGGTACGTCGTCGGTGTGACGTGGCGCGCATCGACCGCACCCGCGACCAGGTCTTCCCAGGTCAAGGGAGGTTTTGCGGCGCTTTGCACGCTGTCCGGAGGTGTCTGAGGTCCGTCGTTCCGGGATCGATTATCCCCCCAAGGGGGACCTCGGATCACCCGTTCGGGCGCAGAAGTGAGAATCCGGTTCCACATTGTGATGCGCGGGGGACGGACACTGGCCGTCCCCCGCGCACGGGGTGACCGGATCGGCTCCGGCCGGAGCCGGATCAGCCGCGGCGGGCGCCCGGGAGCAGGACCGTGCGCAGCGCGCTGATCTCCCGCATCCGCTTCTCGGCCAGGCGGTCGGCGGCGACCGCCGGCGGGACGCCGTCGGCGGCGGCCCGGGTGAAGATCTCCAGGGTGGTGTCGAAGATCTTCGTGGCCTTGTTCTTGGCCCGCTCGAAGTTGAAGCCGTCGATCTCGTCGGCGACCTGGATGACGCCGCCGGAGTTCACCAGGTAGTCCGGGGCGTAGAGGATGCCGCGGTCGGCGAGGTCCTTCTCGACGCCCGGGTGGGCCAGCTGGTTGTTGGCCGCGCCGCAGACGACGGAGGTGCCGAACTCGCCCAGCGCGGCGACGGTGTCGTCGGTCAGCGCGCCGCCGAGGGCGCAGGGGGCGTAGACGTCCAGCTTGGCCTGCAGCAGGGCGGCGGTGTCGGCGACGACCTCCACCTCCGGGTGGGCCGCGCGCACGCGGTTGACGGCGGCCTCGAAGGGGTCGGTGACGACCACGGTGGCGCCGTCCGCGACCAGGTGGCCGACCAGGTAGTGGCCGACCTTGCCGACGCCCGCGACGCCGACCCGCTTGCCGCGCAGCGTCGGCTGGCCCCAGCGGGCCTGGGCGCTGGCGCGCATGCCCTGGAACACGCCGAAGGCGGTCAGGATGGACGAGTCGCCGGCGCCGCCGTGCTCGGGCGAACGGCCGGTCACGAACTCGGTCTCGCGCGCGATGACGTCCATGTCCTGCACGTAGGTGCCCACGTCGCAGGCGGTGATGTAGCGGCCGCGCAGGGACTCGACGAAGCGGCCGTAGGCCCGGAGCATCGCCTCGTTCTTGTCCTTGTTCGGGTCGCCGATGATGACGGCCTTGCCGCCGCCGAGGTCGAGCCCGGCGAGCGCGTTCTTGTAGGACATCCCGCGGGACAGGTTCAGCGCGTCCTCCAGGGCCGCCTCCTCGGAGGCGTACGGGAAGAAGCGGGTGCCGCCGAGGGCCGGGCCGAGCGCGGTGGAGTGGATGGCGATGATCGCCTTGAGCCCGGAGCTGCGGTCGTGGCAGAGCACGACCTGCTCGTGGCCGTCGCCCGGGGCGCCGTCCTGCTCGGTGCGGAAGATCCTGCTGAGCACGCCGGGTGCGGGGTGCGTGGCGGATGTCTGTACGTCGGTCACTGTGGTGACTCCAGTATCGAAGGCCCGCTGCTGTGGTGCGGGCGCCTAAGGCGAAGCGTAGTCGCGTGCCCGTCGACGATCCGCCCTCTTGTCCGAGCTTGTGCCGGTTGTCCGAGGGGTGAGACCGGAGGCCCCCCGCGGTGCGGGCGCGAACGGTTCGGGGGCGCGCCCTCCCGGCGCCGGGCGGCGCGTGCGACCATGCAGGACGTGACCGTCGTCCGTACTTCCGTACAGCCGCCGTACGCCGCCCACCTGCGGGTCTACGAGCCGCTGGCCGCCTATCCGGAGCCCGAGCGGGCGCGCTGGCAGGCGTACGCGGCGGAGCACGGGCCGGACGCCGCGGAGGCCGCCAGGCCGGTGGCCGAGGCGGTGCTGGCGGAGCAGCGGGAGGCGCTCGCCGAGCTGATCGGGCGCACGCCGAGGGCGCTGCCCGAGCGGGAGAGCGAGCGGGCCTTCGTGCGGCTGGTGGACGGCGTCCTGTACGTCTGCCCGTGGGCGACCAGGCTGCGCAGCTGGCAGGCGCTGGAGGAGCTGCGGGCGGGGGCGCCGGTGGCGCTGCTGGACACCGCGCTGCCGCCGGTGGCGCGGGCCGCCGCGGAGGCGGACCGGGAGCGCTGGCGGGCCGAGCACCCGGACGCCCGGCCGTGGATCCTCACCAGCCGGTGGGAGGTGCCGGTGCGGTGGTTCCTGCCGTTCGGCGAGGAGGACCGCTGCTTCGTTCCGGCGGCAGCGGGGGATGTTCCGGCGGAAGGTGGGGATAAGGGGGACGAGGGGGATGGCCGGGAGGGGATCGGGGACCGGGCGGCGGCGCTGTTCTACCTGACGCCGATGGCTCAGGCGCGCCGGCGGGTGGCCCGGGCCTACCGGGCGTTGCGCGAGGCGGTTCCGGAGGGGGAGCTGGTGCGGGGGGCGGAGCAGGTCGGGCGGTGGCTGGAGGAGTTCCATCCGCGGTCGCTGGTGGAGCTGGACTACGGGGGACTGGTGCATCTGCTGGGACCGGACCGGTTGCTGGCGGACCGTTCGGCGGGGGAGCTGGAGGACGGCCTGCGGGCGCTGCGCGCGGGGGACGCCGCGGAGGCGCTGCGCGTGTACGGGGAGCTGACGGTGCGCTGGCGGCGCGTGCTGGCGCTGCGGTACGCGAACTAGCGGCGAACTGACGTCCGAGCGCCCGTGTATGACTGTAAGAGTCCTATGGCCCGAGCCGCATGACGAAGGTCCTGGTTCGGGTCAATACCTGTCGAACGTGACACTACTCACCGTTGACGCGAACTTACCCCTATGTGCAAAAATGGGACAACCAGCCCAACTCCACGCGAGCGTGCCCACTTTTGGGTGGTTCTGGAGTCGATGCGTGCTTTGCGGGGAAACGGAGGGTCTGGTCCCCTCGTAACCGGATGTCACTGGCGTGTGACTGTCCGTTATGGGGTGGTCCATCGCCATCCGTCGGCCTTGAACCCGTGAGGGGTCAATTTTGGCGGTTTGGTCGATAGGGCTGGACGGATGGTGTAGTTGTAGACACCAGGACAAGCCGTTCGTCCTATAACCGACTCGGCCCGTCTATGCCATTTCGGGCATCGCGGGCCAAGGTGCAGAATTTGAAGGATAGAACCGCCCTGGTTCGGTTCTCCCGAGGAGGCCGCTCATGACCGCTCGTACCCCTGATGCTGAGCCGCTGCTGACGCCGGCAGAGGTTGCCACCATGTTCCGCGTGGACCCGAAGACGGTCACCCGCTGGGCCAAGGCGGGCAAGCTGACGTCCATTCGCACGCTCGGCGGTCACCGCCGTTACCGCGAGGCGGAGGTGCGCGCACTGCTGGCCGGGATTCCCGCCCAGCGCACCGAGGCCTGATAGGCCAAAGGCTCTTTAAAGGGGCCGCTTACCGGACTCCGCCGGGTCCGGTAAGCGGCCCCTTTGCCGTGCCCGGGGCCGGCCGCCGATCTGTCGGAATGTTGAACTCCACATAACGATTTGATGCTCATGGGGCGGGGGGGATTTACAGTGAATAACTGTACAATTTTACATATTAAATTAGTGGCTTCCGAGCAGGGCTGCGCCGCGCCGGTTGTGGGGAAAACGTAAGTGACGACCGTCACGCGCTCCGTCACTTGTGGTCTAGACCTAGTGCGGGGTAGAGGGGCGTGCCGGTGAAACGCGAGAGGCCCGGAACCTGACGGTTCCGGGCCTCTCGCACTGCGGCGATCCCGACGGGACTTGAACCCGCGACCTCCACCTTGACAGGGTGGCGAGCTAACCAACTGCTCCACGGGACCAGAGTTTTCTGATCTCGTTCACTCGCTTGCCGCGCTGCGAACAAGACAGATCGTAGCCCATGGTGGGCCCCCAGGTCGAACTGGCTCCTGAGGGCCCACACCCCCGGCCACCGGCCGGAACTCAGAGCGCGGCCCGCGCCGCCTCCATCGCCTTCATGATCCGCTTCTCCGACACCGGGGTCGGGGTGCCCAGCGACTGGGCGAAGAAGCTGACCCGCAGCTCCTCGATCATCCAGCGGATCGCCAGCACCTCCGCGGAGGGCCGGCGCCCGGCCGGGACGGCCGCCAGCAGCTCGCCGTACGCCTGCTGCACCTGCTGGACCTTCAGCAATTGCTGGGCGTCGCGCTGCGGGTGGTTGGGCAGCGCCTCCAGCCGGCGGTCCACCGCCAGCAGGTAGCGCTTGAGGTCGGGAAGGCGCTGCCAGCCGGTGTCCGTCACGAAGCCCGGGTGCACCAGCGAGGCCAGGTGCAGCCGGATGTCGTTCACCGCGTTCAGCAGCACCGGGCTGCTGACCGACCGCAGCCGGGTCGAGGCCTTGTGGAAGGCGATCAGCGCGGTGGCCGTCTTCAGCGTGGTGTCCGCGGACAGGTCGTACAGGTCCGCGCGCACCTTGTCGTGCAGAGTGCCGAAGGCCGCCTCGTCCCAGGCCGGGCCGCCGCCCAGGGTCATCAGGCGGTCCGTCGCGCAGGCCACCACGTCCTCGAACAGGGCGGTGATCGAGCCGTGCGGGCTGTGCGAGAGCGCCAGCTTGGCCTGGTTGCCCAGGCGGCCCTGGATCGACTTGGCGGGGGAGGTGGTGGTCAGCATCAGCAGCCGCCTGGTGCCCTCCCACATCGCCCGCTCCTGGGCCTCCGCGGTGTCGAACAGCTTCACGCCGACCGACGGGCCCTCGTCCACCAGCGCCGGGTAGGCGCGCAGGGAGTGGCCGCGCGAGCGCTGCTCGAACGTGCGCTGGAGCACCGGCAGCCCGGCCGGCCAGGCGGTGAGCCCGCCCTGCTCGATGCCCTGGCCGGAGGCCGCCGAGGACAGCGTCTCCTTGAGCTTCGGCTTGAGCCGCAGCCGCAGCTCCTCCAGGTCCTTGGACTCGGCGAGCTTGCGGCGGCCGTCCACGACCCGGAACGTGACCTTGAGGTGCTCGGGCACCCGGTCGTCGTCCCAGGCCTCCGGGGGCACGGTGACGGCCGTCAGGCGCTTGAGCACGTGCTCAAGCGCCGGGAGCAGCGGCTCCTGCCGGTCCTTCACCTCGCGCAGCGCGGCCTTGGCGAAGTCCGGCGCGGGCACGAAGTTGCGCCGCACGGCCTTCGGCAGCGACTTGATCCACGCGGTGACGAGCTCCTCGCGCAGGCCGGGGATCTGCCAGTCGAAGCCCTCCGCGGTGACCTGGTTGAGCACCGGCAGCGGGATGTGGACGGTCACGCCGTCCGCGTCGCTGCCCGGCTCGAACTGGTAGGTCAGCTTGAAGCGGAGCTTGCCCTGCTGCCAGTGGTCCGGGTAGTCGGCCTCGGTGACGCCGTCCGCGGCGTCGTTGATCAGCATCGACTTCTCGAAGTTGAGCAGGTCCGGCTGCTCGTGCCGGGCCTTCTTCCACCAGGAGTCGAAGTGCCGGGTGGAGACGACGTCCTCGGGCAGCCGGGCGTCGTAGAAGTCGAACAGGGTCTGGTCGTCGACCAGGATGTCGCGCCGGCGGGCCCGGTTCTCCAGCTCCTCGACCTCGCCGAGCAGCCTGCGGTTCTCCGCGAAGAACCTGTGGTGCGTCTCCCAGTCGCCCTCCACCAGCGCGTTGCGGATGAACAGCTCGCGGCACAGCTCCGGGTCGATCTTCCCGTAGTTGACCTTGCGCTGGGCGACGATCGGCATCCCGTAGAGCGTCACCCGCTCGTAGCCGAGGACGGCGCCGGCCTTCTTCTCCCAGTGCGGCTCGCTGTAGCTGCGCTTGAGCAGGTGGCCGGCCAGCGGCTCGACCCACTCCGGCTCGATCTTCGCGTTGATCCTGGCCCACAGCCGGGACGTCTCGACCAGCTCGGCCGACATCACCCAGCGCGGCGGCTTCTTGAACAGGCCGGAGCCGGGGAAGACCGCGAACCGGGCGCCGCGGGCGCCGCCGTACTCGCGCTTCTCCACGTCGAACAGGCCGATGTGGGAGAGCAGCCCGGCCAGCAGCGACTGGTGGATCCGGTCGGAGTCCGGCTCGGCGTCGGGGTGCGGCTCCTCGATCGTCACGCCCAACTGCTTCGCCACCGTGCGCAGCTGGGTGTAGATGTCCTGCCACTCCCGTATGCGCAGGTAGTTGAGGAACTCCGCCTTGCACATCCGGCGGAAGGCCGAGGAGGAGAGCTCCTTCTGCTGCTCCCGGACGTAGCGCCACATCGCCAGGTAGGAGAGGAAGTCGGAGGTCTCCGAGGTGAACCGGCGGTGCCGGTCGTCGGCGGCCTGGCGCCTCTCGGTGGGGCGCTCGCGCGGGTCCTGGATGGACAGCGCGGCGGCGATCACCATGACGTCGCGCACGCAGCCGTTCTTGTCCGCCTCCAGCACCATGCGGGCCATCCGCGGGTCCACCGGGAGCTGGGCCAGCTTGCGGCCGAGCGCGGTCAGGCGCTTGCGCGGGTCCTTCTCGTCCGGGTCCAGGGCGCCGAGCTCGTGCAGCAGGTGCACGCCGTCCTTGATGTTGCGCGAGTCCGGCGGGTCGAGGAACGGGAACGCGGCGATGTCGCCGAGGCCGGCGGCGGTCATCTGCAGGATGACCGAGGCCAGGTTGGTGCGCAGGATCTCGGCGTCGGTGAACTCGGGGCGGGAGAGGAAGTCCTCCTCCGAGTACAGCCGGATGCAGATGCCGTCCGAGGTGCGCCCGCAGCGGCCCTTGCGCTGGTTGGCGCTGGCCTGGCTGACCGCCTCGATCGGCAGCCGCTGCACCTTGGTGCGGTGGCTGTAGCGGGAGATGCGGGCGGTGCCCGGGTCGATCACGTACTTGATGCCGGGGACGGTCAGCGAGGTCTCGGCGACGTTGGTCGCGAGCACGATCCGGCGGCTGCCGGAGCGCTGGAACACCCGGTGCTGCTCGGCCGAGCTCAGCCGGGCGTAGAGCGGCAGGATCTCGGTGGACTTCAGCTTCAGGCGGGTGAGCGCGTCGGCGGTGTCGCGGATCTCGCGCTCGCCGGAGAGGAAGACCAGGATGTCGCCCGGGCCCTCGGCCTGGAGCTCCTGGGCGGCCTCGCAGATCGCCTGGATCTGGTCCCGGTCGCGGTCGGCGTCGGTGGAGTCGTCGTCCGCTTCCTCATCGAGGATCGGGCGGTACCTGACCTCCACCGGGTACGTCCGGCCAGAGACCTCGATGATCGGCGCGTCGTTGAAGTGCTGGGCAAAGCGCTCGGGGTCGATGGTCGCGGAGGTGATCACGACCTTGAGGTCCGGGCGGCGCGGGAGCAGCTGCTTGACGTAGCCGAGGATGAAGTCGATGTTGAGGCTGCGTTCGTGCGCCTCGTCGATGATCAGGGTGTCGTACTGGCGCAGGTCGCGGTCGGTCTGGATCTCCGCCAGCAGGATGCCGTCGGTCATCAGCTTGACCAGGGTGTCCTGGCCGACCTGGTCGGTGAAGCGGACCTTCCAGCCGACGGCCTCGCCGAGCGGGGTGCGCAGCTCCTCCGCGACGCGCTCGGCCACCGTGCGGGCCGCGATCCGGCGGGGCTGGGTGTGGCCCACCAGGCCGCGCACGCCCCGGCCGAGCTCCAGGCAGATCTTCGGGATCTGGGTGGTCTTGCCGGAGCCGGTCTCGCCCGCGACGATCACCACCTGGTGGTCCCGGATCGCGGCCAGGATCTCGTCCTTCTTCTGGCTGACCGGCAGCTCGGCGGGATAGGTGATCGGCGGGACGGCGCCCCGGCGCTGCTCGACCAGCAGCTCGGCGCGCTCGATGTCGGCGGCGATGTCGGCGGCGACCTTCTGCCGGGCCTCGGGTTTGCGGACCCGGCGGGCCCCCTCCAGCCGGCGTCCGATCCGCACCTCGTCGCGCAGGGTCAGCTCGGGCAGGCGGGCGGCCAGCTCGCCGATACCGGGGCCCTCCGCGGGAGCGGCGGCGGACTGGACTGCGGGAGAACTCACTGCGGGCATCCCTCTAGGTTCGCAAGGAGGCACGGCGGCGCGCACCTCGGTTTTCGAGCCCCTCCAGTGTCACAGTCGCCGGTGGCGATCCGCGAACGGCGGGTGGCCGGGTCGGTGCGGAAACGCTACGGCGGGCCGGGAGGATTCCGGGCGGGGTGCTCCGGCGGGCTCCCGGCGGACGCGGCGAGGATTCCGGCCGGGGTGCGGCAACGGTTTGCGGGCGCCCCGGGCTCTGGTGGGGTGAGGAGGTGCTCATGGGAGCCCAGAAGGCCGCGCGGGACGACGAGTTCCGCGCGTTCACCGGCGGCGCGTGGACGCGGCTGCTGCGCACGGCCTACCTGCTTGCGGGGGACCGGCACGGCGCGGAGGACCTGGTCCAGCAGGCGCTGGAGCGGGCGTACGTCCACTGGAACAAGGTCCGCGCGGCCGACGACCCGTACGCCTACGTGCGGCGGATCCTGGTCAACGAACACGCCCGGCGGTGGCGCCGGCGGCCGTCCGAACACCTGGTCACCGCCGTCCCCGAGCGGGCCGCCCCGGCGGGCACCGACCCGGACGACCGGGCCGTGCTGCTCGCCGCCCTCGGCGACCTGCCCGCCCGGCAGCGCCAGGCGGTCGTGCTGCGGTACTGGGAGGACCTCACCGAGACCCAGACGGCGGCCACGATGGGCTGCTCCGTCGGCACCGTGAAGAGCCAGGCGTCGAAGGGCCTGGCCAAGCTGCGGGCGGCCTCCTCACTCAGCGGACTGGCATCGATCGGAGGCAGGGCATGAGCACCGGGGAACCGACCGTGGACGAGACCGCGGCGGCGCGCCGCCTGGGCGAGCTGGCCGGGAGCGTGGAGATCGGGCCGGCGCCGTACGACCGGCTGGTCGCCGGGGGGCGGCGCAGGCTGCGGCGGCGCCGGTTGCTGGGCACCGGGGCGGCGGCCGTGGTGGTCGCGGTGGCGGTGGGCGGGGTGACGGCGCTCGGCGGGTTCGGCGCGTCCGGCCGGGGGGCGGGGGACCCGGCGTTCACCGTGGCCGCTCCGCCGTCCGCCACGGCGTCGGCGACCGCCCCGGCCACGCCGACCGCGACCACCCCGGCGACGCCGACCGCGCCCGCCCGGGACCCGTTCACGCCGATCCGGACGATGGTCGGCCACGGCACCGTCGGGGGCAAGGAGTGGCAGGCGTGGGCGGCGCTCTGGCCCGCGACCGCCACCAAGCAGGACGCCCGCCGCCAGGCCGAGCTCATGTACGAGGACCGGCACGCCGCCATCCCGCAGCTGCCGAAGCCCGTCGACGCCGACACCGACCGCAGCTGGCAGACGGGCCTGGACCTCGTGAACCTCTACCTCACGGTGGACGGGAAGCGGCAGGTCGACGACTCGGTGCACGACGCCCCCGCGCCCGGGATCCTCGGGGCGACGGCGCCGGCGGTCGATCACCATCCCGTCTCGGCGTCCGGGACGATGCTCGGGTTCAAGGGCGGCGAGATGGGGGCCGCCCCGGTCGTGATCGCCGAGGTGCGCCGCGACGTCGCCAAGGTCGTGATCACCTGGGACGACGGCAGCACCAGCGAGGCCGTGCCGACCGTCGTCGGCGACTCGCCGACGCACTGGTACGCCATCGCCAAGAAGCCCGGCGCCGAGGTCGACACGTACAAGTACCTCGGGGCGGACGGGAGCGTGCTGGGCAGCGACGCCCAGTGGTTCCGCCACTCCTGAACCGCTGCGCTCCTTCGGCTCGTCCCGGCCGGATTGTCGGTGCCATGCGCCACAGTGGTGCGGGACAAGTCGGTTGACGGGCCGTCAGTGGCCCGGAGGGCGGTGGACGATGAGCGGGTTGTCGAAGGACGGGTCGTCGAGGGGCGGGCTGCCGAAGGGCGGGCTGTCGAAGGAGCGGCTGGAGCGCCTGCACCGGGTGCTGGCAGGGCACGTCGAACGGGGCGGCGTGCCCGGCCTGGTGGCGGTCGTCGCCCGGGACGGCGACGAGCACGTCGAGGTCCTGGGCGGCCATACGACCGCGGGCGGTCCGCCGATGCGGCGGGACACGATCTTCCGCATCGCGTCCATGACCAAGCCCGTCACCGCCGTGTCCGCGCTCACCCTGGTCGAGGAGTGCGTCCTGCGCCTCGACGACCCGCTCGACGACCTGCTGCCCGAACTCGCCGGCCGGCGCGTGCTGCGCCGGCCGGACGCCACCCTCGACGACACCGTGCCCGCCGTCCGCCCGATCAGCCTGCGCGACCTGCTCACCTTCCGGCTCGGCTACGGCCTCACCATGATCCCGCCGACCGCCCCGATCGCCGCCGCCATGGCCGAGCGCGGCGTCAACGTCCTGCCGCCCCGCGCCGACTACCCCGACCCGGACGAATTCCTGCGCCGGCTCGGCGAGTTGCCCCTGCTGCACCAGCCCGGGGCCGGCTGGCACTACCACACCGGCTCGGTCGTCCTCGGCATCCTGCTCGCCCGCGCCTGCGGCAAGCCCCTCGGCGACGTGCTGCGCGAGCGCGTCCTCGGCCCCCTCGGCATGCGGGACACCGGCTTCACCGTCCCGGCCGGCCAACTGCACCGGCTCCCCGTCGAGTACTGGAACGACCCCGCCCGCGGCATCCTCGTCTACGACGACCCCGCAGACAGCGCCTGGGCCCGGCCCGCGGCCCTCGACGACGGCGGCGCCGACCTCGTCTCGACCGTCGACGACTACCTCGCCTTCGCCCGGATGCTGCTCGACGGCGGCAGCCACGACGGCGTCCGGATCCTCTCCCGCCCCACCGTCGAGCTGATGACCACCAACCAGCTCACCCCCGCCCAACTCGCCGCCTCCGCCCCGCTGCTGGGGCGTGACGCGCTCACCGGCTGGGGCTTCGGCCTCTCCGTCACCACCACCCGCGACGGCCTCCCCGCACCCGGCCGCTACGGCTGGGACGGCGGCCTCGGCACCACCTGGTTCAACGACCCGGTGGAACGGCTGACGGGCATCCTGCTCACCCAGCGCATGTTCGACAGCGCCACCCCGCCAGCGGTCGTGCGGGACTTCGAGGTGCTCGCGTACCAGGCGGTGGCGTGACGGGCCCCGGTCTCACGGGGTGAGCGCGGCCTCGTCCGGGCCCGGCAGCCAGTCGCGCGCCGGGTCGTACTCCAGCCACCTGCTGCGCCGCGCCTCCTCGGCGAACGCGCGCAGCAGCGGCTGGAGCCGGGGGTGCTGATCGGCCGCCGTGCCGGTGCCCGAGCCGTCCTCGGCGCGCCACAGCAGCGACCACGCGTACAGCGGCGTCGGCTCGACCAGCGGGACGGTCCGCACGCCCGGGCGGTCCGGGAGCGGGACGTCGGCCGGGACGAGCGAGAAGCAGTCCGGGGCGGCGCGGACCTGCTCGACGAAGTGCTCGAGCCCCAGGTTGGTCGAGCCGGCCCGCTCCTCGATGCCGAACCGGTCCGCGAACCGGGTCAGGAAGTCCAGCCGGTCCACCGCCGCCGGGTAGCGCAGCACGCTGCCGCGCAGGTCGGCCGGGCGCAGCACGTCCCGGCCGGCCAGCGGGTGGCCCGCCGACAGCAGCACGTCCACCGGCTCCAGCCGCACCAGCCGGTGCGTCAGCCCCGCGTCCCGGCCGTCCGGCAGCGGGTGCACCCGGCCGAAGCCCGCGTCCGACTCCCCGCGCAGCAGCGCCGCCGCGACCGACGGCAGGTCCCGGGCGGGCACCGGCTCCACGTCGAGACCGGGCGCGCCGTCCAGCGCCTGCGCGACCGTCCGCATCGGCGCGAACAGGTGCCCCCAGACGTCGATCCGCAGCGGCCGGGCGGCGCACGTCACCGCCGCCACCGCCCGGTCCCCCTGGTCCAGCACCCGCCGGGCCGGCTCCAGGAACCGCCGGCCCTCCTCGGTGAGGCCCACGCCCCGGGCGTCCCGGTCCAGCAGCCGCACCCCGAGGGCGCCCTCCAGCCGGGCCACCCGCTTCGACAACGCCTGCTGACTGACCCCCAGCCGCCCCGCCGCCCGCCCGAAGTGCGCCTCCTCGGCGGCGGCCACGAACGCCCGCACCTGCGCGAGATCAAGATCCATGGGGCGTCAGCCTAGGCGGCCGTCGCGGTCGTGCGACAGCCGATCCTCGGACGACAACCGCCCGTTGTCGCGGGCGCCCGGCGGTTGTTGGACCGGCTCCGGCCCGGCGCGGTGTGCTGACCCGGTCAACGGGACGCACGCCGAGAGGGGCGAACGGAATGAAGGCGCTGGTACCGACGGGACGGGCGGACGCACCGGTCCGGTTCGCGGAGGTCGCACAGCCCGAGCCGGGGCCGGGGGAGGCCCTGGTCAAGGTCGAGGCGTTCTCGGTCAACCGGGGCGAGACCTTCAAGCTGGAGGCCCCCGAGCCCGGCTGGCGTCCGGGCAAGGACGTCGCGGGCCTGGTCGTGCAGGCCGCCGCCGACGGCTCCGGGCCGGGCGTCTGCCGCCGGGTGGTCGGCCACCCGCCGGCCGGCGGCTGGGCCGAGTACGTGAGCGTCCCCACCGGCTCCCTCGCCGAGCTCCCCGACTCGATCGACGCCGTCCGGGCCGCCGCCCTCCCGCTGGCCGGCCTCACCGCGCTGCGCCTGCTCCGCACGGCGGGCGCGCTGGCCGGCCGCCGGGTGCTGCTGACCGGCGCCTCCGGCGGGGTCGGGCACTACGTGACCGAGCTGGCCTCCGCCGCCGGGGCCGAACTGACCGTCGTCGCCGCCTCGCCCGAGCGCGGCCGGCGGCTCGCCGAGCTCGGCGCGGCCGAGGTCGTCCACGAGGTCGGCGCGGCGCGCGGGCCGTACGACCTGGTACTGGAGTCCACCGGCGGCGACGCCCTGCCGCTCGCCCTCGCCCGGCTGGCCCGGCGCGGCACCCTGATCTGGTTCGGCCAGGCCTCCCGGCGGCCCGCCACCCTCGACTTCTTCGACTTCTTCACCGGCCCGGAGTCCGCGACCCTGCGGCACTTCCACTACGCCGACTCCGACGTGCCCGACGGCCGCGACCTCGCCACGCTGGTCCGCCTGGTCGAGGAGGGCCGCCTGACCCCCGAGCTCGGCCGGGTCGCGCCCTGGAGCGAGACCGCCACCACCCTCACCGACCTGCGCGACCGCCGCATCCGCGGCAAGGCCGTCCTGACCCTCAACTGATCTGCTGATCTGCGCCGAAAGGGAAACCGACGATGTCCTCCGTCACCGATGCCTCCTTCTTTTCCTTCCTCGACGACCTCGGCTTCCTCGCCGGCTTCGTCGAGATCAGCCGCCCCCGCGCCCACGGCGCCGGCCTCGACCTGTACGACTACGACCGGGTCACCGCTTCCCTCGCGTCCGCGCGCGACTGGCCCGCCGCGTGCGCCGCCGCCGGGCAGCGGTACGCGGGCCTGGCCGGGCGCGCCGCCGCCGAGGGCCGGAGCGTCACCGCCGGCGAGGCGTACCGGACGGCCGCCCGCTGGCACCACCTCGCCGGGTGGCTCCCGCACCCCGACCGCGCGGCCGCCGCCCGCGCCGCCGCCGACGCGGATGAGGCCATGCGGCGGGCGCTGGCCCACCTCGACCCGGCGGCGGAGCGCGTCGAGGGCGACGGCTTCGCGGGCTGGCTGCGGCGCCCGTCGGGCGGCCCGGCGGAGTCCCGGCCGGTCGTGCTGGTCGTACCGGGGATGGACTCCGGCAAGGAGGAGTTCCACGCGGTCGTCGAGGCCCTGCTGGCCCGCGGCGCGGCCGTCCTCGCGATCGACGGCCCCGGCCAGGGCGTCCTCACCGCCGGCAGCGCCCCCGAGCCCGACTACCACCGCGTCGTCGGCCGCGCGATCGACGCCCTCGCGGGCCGCGACGGCCTGGACCTCGACCGGATCGCCGTCATCGGCCTG
>NZ_JBFBDY010000028.1:0-30294 GCF_040683475.1 Kitasatospora sp. NPDC093558
GCCGGTTCTGTTGCCGGGCGTCAGTGGGTCTCGGTGACCTTGGCCAGCGCGCGCGGGGCATCCGGGTCCTGGCCGCGGGCGATGGTGACCTCGTAGGCCAGCAGCTGGAGCGGCAGGATCTCCAGGATCGTCTGGACCTCCTCGGGCACGCCGGCCGGCAGCGCGAAGCCCGCCGAGGCGGCGTCCACCTGGGCCTGCTGGCCGATGACGACCAGGTCCGCGCCGCGGCCGCGCAGGCGGTCCAGCACCGGCTGCAGGGCCTCGCCGCCCTTGCCGTCCGGGACGATCGCGATGACCGGCGAGACGTTGTCCACCATGGCCAGCGGGCCGTGCAGGAGGTCGGCGCCGGAGAACGGGGAGGCCGGGATGTAGGTGGTCTCCATGAGCTTCAGCGCCGCCTCGCGGGCGGTCGGGTAGCCGTAGCCGCGCGAGGTGATGACCAGGCGCTGGGCGAAGCGGTAGCGCTCGGCCAGGGCCTTCACCTCGGCCTGGCGGGCCAGGATGCCGGCGGCCAGGGCCGGCAGCTCCTTGGCGGCCGAGCCGTCGCCGCCGCGCAGGCCCTCGATCAGCAGGTACAGCGCCAGCAGCTCGGCGGTGTAGGTCTTGGTCGCGGGCAGCGCCTTCTCCGGGCCGGCCAGCACGTCGATGTGGAACTCGGAGACCTCGGCCAGCGGCGAGGCGGCGTTGTTGGTGACGGCGAGCGTGATCGCGCCGGCCTCGCGGGCGGCCTTGGTGGAGGCCACCAGGTCCGGCGAGCCGCCGGACTGGCTGACGGTGATCACCAGGCAGTCGGTGAGGTCCGGCGTGGCGCCGTAGGCGGTCGTGGTGGACATCGAGGTCAGGCCGGCGGGCTTGCCGAGCAGGATCTCGATCAGGTACTTGGCGTACAGCGCCGCGTTGTCGGACGTGCCGCGCGCGGTCAGCAGGACGAAGCGCGGGTTGCGGGCGGCGATCTCGGCCGCGACCTCGCGGATCTTCGGGGCGCCCTCGTCGAGGATGCGCTGGAGGACGGCCGGCTGCTCGGCCATCTCCGCCGCCATGATCCGGCCCGGGACGGAAACAGTCTGCGTGTCGGACATCTGGATGTGCCTCCGATGAGTGGTTCGACCCCGCTGGGCACGACTGCCCGGCGGGGACCTCTACGGCGGCGAGTCCGCACACTCGCTGCGGTGATAACTGCCGCAATCCTACGGGGACGGCGGCCCGCCTGCTCGCCCCGGGCAGGGGCGGGCAGGCGGCGGGCAGGCGGCCCCGGGGTCAGGACGCCTTGTTGATCAGCTGGTCGATCGCCGCGTCGGCGTCCTTGGTGGCCTGGTCCACCGGCTTGCCCTTGAGGATCGCGGTCAGCATGTCCGGGATGATCTTCTGCTTCTCGACCGCGCCCCAGCCCGGGGCCAGCGGGGTGAACCAGGCGTCCGGCACCGCGTTGGCCGCGGCCGCGGTGTTGGGCCGGCTCTTGAGCGGGTTCAGCTGGGTGAGGTTGTTCGGCAGGATGTCCTTGTCGGCGAGCGCCTGCTGCGACTTGGTGCTGGTGAACATCCGGATCCAGTCGCTCGCCAGCGCGGCCTGCGGGGACTTCGCGGTCACGGCGAGGTCGGAGCCGCCGATGAAGGTGGGCAGCGGCTTGCCGTCCGGGCCGGGCATGGTGGCCACCTTGACGGCGTCCTTGAGGGTCGGGTCGCCGGTGCCGGGCGCGGTGACGCTCGCGGCCTCGTAGCCGTTGCCGTAGAACGACGCCGTGCGCCCGCGGGCCATCGCCTCGTACTGGTTCTGCTCGTTGACCGTCAGGTCGGCCTTGTTGTACTTGCGGACCAGGTCGGCGAAGTGGCCGATGCCCTGCTGGGACTTGGGGTCGTGGAGCGTGCCGTGCCAGTTGCCCGAGCTGTCGAACTTGGCGATGCTGCCGCCCGCCGCGGCCACGTAGCTCATCGCGGCGTACCAGTACGGGCCCGGCAGGTAGAGCGGGGAGTAGTTCCTGTCGGCCTTGTTCTTCTCCGCGATCTTGTCGAGGGCGGCCGTCAGGTCGGTCTCGGTCTTCGGGAAGTCGGCGCTGCCGGTGGCCTGCTGGAAGGCGGTCGCGTTGTAGATGGCGACCCGGGCGCCCGCGTAGTAGGGCACGCACCAGAGCTTGTCCTGGTAGGTGCAGGTGTTGGCGAGCGCCTTGATCCAGCTGTCGGAGTTGTCGAAGGTGGTCCGGTCCACCGGGGCCAGCGCGCCGGACAGCACGTACTTCATGGTCTCGGTGTTGCCGAGCTCGACCACGTCCGGGGCGTTGCCGTCGGCGATCGCCTTGTCGAGCTTGCCGACCTTGTCCGCCCAGCCCTGGTAGGCGAGCCGCAGGGTGACCTTCGGGTACTTCGCCGCGAAGTCGTCGTTGACCCGCTGCACCAGGTCGGGCCAGTTCTTCTGGGCGTCGTCCATCAGCCAGACGGTGACGGTGCCGGTCGTGTTCGCCGGCTCGGCGGACGAGCTGCCGGAGTCCCCTGACGGTCCGCCGGCCGAGGAACAGGACGTCAGTCCGGCCGTCAGTGCCACGATCCCGAACGTCGCCATGAGCTGACGCTTCGTCACGCCATCCTCCGAGGGTGCTAGAGCCGTTGGTGCCCGCCGGCAGCGTGATGGCGCCCGCAGCGGAGGGTCCGGGCAGGGGCATGGAGCTTCGGGGAGGGCCGATACCACATCCGGCGAGGTTCGATCTCGAACCGGATGGAGTGGACTCTGGCCTAGACCAATGGCGGTGTCAACGGCCAATTGGCCTTTCTGCCACGGCCGTTGCAGAGCTGTTGTACCGCGAAGCGCTCCCGTGGCGATCAGTCGCTCCGCCGTCACCCTAAGTGGAACTTAAGGCGGATTTAAGGCCCTCTTGAGGGAACACCGTCATCCGCGCGCCATTGCCGGCCACCGCCGGGCGAACACGGCGCCGAGAGACACACAACGCCGGGAAACACGCAGCGCCGAGAAGCACGCAGCGCCGGGAAACACGCAGCGCCGAGAAAAAGAACGGGCCCGCCATGCGGCATGCGCATGGCGGGCCCGTCGGCCGACGTCTCCCGGGCCCGGCCGGTGACGTCCTCGCGGGGGTTCAGCCGATCGCTCCCGGCTGGCCGGTGAGCACCTCGACGGCGGCCAGCCCGCAGACCCGGGCGGCGCCGTGGGTGGCGATGTGCAGCGCGCCGACCGGCTCGGACTGGGGCAGGCCCATCTCGACCACGGCGGCGTCCGGACGGGCCGCCACCAGGCGGCCCAGCACCGCCGACATCCAGGCGTGCCGGTGCGCGTCGCGCACCACCAGCACCAGGCGCCGGCCCTCGGCCCCGGCCACCAGCTCGGCGACCAGCCCGTCCAGCAGCTCCGGAGCGCCCTCGGCGGCCGACACCTCGCGGGTGCGGGTGCCGGGGAAGCGGTCCGCCAGCATCCCGGCCACGCCCCACGGGGTGACGTCGCCGACGGCGATGTTCGGCTCGTCCGAGAACGAGGCGACGAACGGGCGCTCGGTCACCGGCAGCACCTCGCGGCCCGGCGCCCGCACCACCCGCAGCGCCCGGCGGGCGGCCCGCAGGCCCACCGCCAGGTCCGGCTCCGGCCGCTCGCCCTGGGCCGAGATCCGGCCCCAGCTGCCGAGCGCCCGCACCCGGTCGGCCGCGTCCGCGAGCCGCTCCTCGGCGAGCCGGCCGGCCCGCACGCCCGCCACGATGGCGTCGCGCAGCATCAGCACGGTCTCCTCGTCGGCGAGGCCGCCGCCGACGCAGATCGCGTCCGCGCCGGCCGCCAGGGCCAGCACCGTGCCCTCGCCCATCCCGAAGGTGTCGGCGATGGCGCCCATCTCGATCGCGTCGCTGACGATCAGGCCCTGGTAGCCGAGGCCGCCGTCGGCCGGGGCCGCGCGGAGCAGGTCGCGCAGGACGGTCGGGCTGAGCGTGGCCGGCAGCTTCGGGTCCAGCGCCGGGATCATGATGTGGGCCGTCATGACGGCCTTCGTGCCGGCCTCGATCGCCGCCTGGAACGGGATCAGGTCGCGGGCGCGCAGCACGTCCAGGTCGACGTCGATGACCGGCAGGCCGTGGTGCGAGTCGACGGCGGTGTCGCCGTGGCCGGGGAAGTGCTTGGAGCAGGCGGCGACGCCGGCCGACTGCAGGCCCTCCACCCAGGCGGCGGTGTGCCGGGCGCACAGCTCCGGGTCGGCGCCGAAGGAGCGCACGCCGATCACCGGGTTGCGCGGGTTGGAGTTGACGTCCGCGGTGGGCGCCCAGTTGTAGTTGACGCCGGCCGCGGCCAGCGCCCGGCCGAGCTCGCGGGCGACGTCCCGGGTCAGCGCCGGGTCGTCGATCGCGCCGAGCGCGAGGTTGCCGGGCCAGGACGAGCCGGAGCCCGCCTCCAGCCGGGTGACGTCCCCGCTCTCCTCGTCGATGGCGATCAGGAGGTCGGGGTTCTCCGCGCGGAGCGCCCGGGTGAGGGCGGACAGCTGGTCGAGGTCGACCACGTTGCGGTCGAACAGGGCGACCGAACCGAGCCCGGCGGCGAGGTGGCGGCGCAGCCACTCCGGCGGCTCGGTGCCGACGAAGCCGGGCTGCAGGACGGTCAGCGCGTCCCGGTGCAGCTGGTCGCTGTCCAGGGCGGTGGGGACGAGGATGCTCACGGTTTCTCAGCCCTTCACTGCGCCGTCGGTCAGGCCGCTGACCGCCTTGCGCTGCAGGAAGACGAACAGGACGAGGATGGGCAGGGCGAAGAGGGTGGACGCGGCCATCGTGGCGCCCCAGTCGGTGCCGGAGTTGGTCTGGAACGAGGCGAGCCACAGCGGCAGGGTCTGCGCCTGGACCTGCTTGCTCAGGATGTTGACCAGCGGGAACTCGTTCCAGGCGGTGATGAAGCCGAACAGCGAGGTCGACATCAGGCCGGGGGCGAGCAGCGGGAAGATCACCTTCACGAAGGCCTGGGTGCGGGTGCAGCCGTCCACCATGGCCGACTCCTCCAGCTCCTTGGGCACGGCGGCGATGAAGCCGCGCAGCGTCCAGATCGTGAAGGGCAGCACCATCATCATGTAGAAGGCGGTCAGCGGCACGAGGCTGTTGAGCATGTCGCTGTCGCGGACGATCAGGTAGGCCGCGATGATCATGACCTCCCAGGGCGCCATCTGCGCGGCCATGACGACCAGCACGAAGCCCTTGCGGCCGCGGAACTTCATCCGCGCGATCGCGAAGGCGGCCAGGGTGGCGATCAGGAGCGAGCCGACCACGGCGCCGGCCGTGACGATCAGGCTGTTGGTGACGTACGTCCAGAAGTGGTCGACGTGCACCGCGCGGTCGAAGTGGGCCAGCGTCCCGTCCAGCGGGAGGAAGACCGGGTCCCGGCTGACGATGTCCTTGTCCTGCTTGAAGGACGTCGCGAACATCCAGTAGACGGGGAAAAGGAAGAAGACCAACAGGACCGACGCGACGGCGTTCGGCCAGGTGCGTCCGATGAGCGAGCGCCTCACAGCTCGTCCTCCTGCTTCAGGATGATGCGGAAGTAGTAGGCCATCAGCAGGCAGAGCATCAGGATGGTCAGGACCGCGATCGCGGACCCGACGCCGAAGCGCTGGGCGCCGAAGCCCTCCAGGAAGGCGTGGACCGGAAGGGTCCGGGTGAGTCCGTCCGGGCCGCCCTTGTTGATCAGGTAGACCTGGGTGAAGGACTTGAACACCCAGATGACCTCCAGGAAGGTCGTGGCCAGGAAGAACGGCTTCAGGATCGGGAAGGTCACCGAGCCGAAGACCTTGAAGGAGCCGGCGCCGTCCATCCGGGCGGCCTCGTAGAGCTCCTTGGGGATCGTGGTCAGGCCCGCGTAGGTGTTGAAGGCCACGAACGGGATCGACTGCCAGACGATCAGCAGGACGACCACGAAGAAGGTCGAGTACTCGCCGCTGGTCCAGCTGAAGTCGGCCATCGAGTGCCAGCCGAGCTTGTCCAGGAACCAGTTGACGACGCCGTAGTGCTGGTCGAACAGCCAGGTGTAGACGGTGGTCGCGGCGACCACCGGCATCGCCCAGGCCAGCAGCAGGCCGACGGACAGCGCGAGGCGCATCCGCTTGCCGAGCCGGTCGAGCAGCAGGCCGACCAGCGAGCCGAGCACCATGATGAGGACGACGTTGACCGCGGTGAACGCCACCGTGCGCAGCGTGATCGTCCAGAACTCGGAACTGCCGAGCTGCTCGGTGTAGTTGGCGAAGCCGTTCCACTCGGTCAGGTGCTGGATGAACTGCCGCTTGTTGAGGTTCTGGAACGACACCACGGCGATCTTGAGCAGCGGCCATCCCAGCAGGACGACGGTCGCCGCGATGGCCGGCAGCAGCAGGAGGTACGGCGCGGTCCGGGATCCGAGGCTCCGCCCGTCCGCCGGTCTGCGGCCCTTGTTCGGGGTGCGCTCGGCACCGGAAGTGGCGATCTCGTCTGTCATGGCCACCGCGGTCTTCCCTGGCTTCGGGGACTGTGTCTGCACCCGCTGCGAATGCACAGCCATCGTTCTCTCTTCCTGACAACCCGTCACGACGGACGGGCGCCGCCCACCGGCTCCCCGCCGGGAGCCGGTGAGCGACGCCGCTCGACTGCCTTACTGCTTCTGGTTGAGACGCTTGGCGATCTCGTCGTCGGCCTTCTTGGCGGCGGCGGCGTAGTCGCCGGTGAGCGCCGCGGTCAGGAAGTCCTTGATCGGGTTCGGCTCGTTCTCGACGTTGCTCCAGGTGGGCACGTTCGGGGTGGTCGCGCCGTTGGCCGAGGCCGGCAGGGCGGCCTTGGCGAAGTCGCCGGTGACCTGGCTGTTGAGCGAGGTCTTGTTCGGGATGAGGCCGGCGCCGGCCATCAGGCCCTCGTTCTTGTCGCTCATGGCGATCTTGAGGAAGCCCTTGGCGAGCTCGGGGTTCTTGGTCTGCTGGGCGATGGCCAGGTTCGAGCCGCCGAGGAAGACGCTGGAGGGCTTGTCCGCGGTCTTGCCGGGGAGCGGGAAGTAGCCGATCTTGTCGGCGGCCAGCTCCTCGGCCTTCGGGACCTCCCAGCCGAGGCCGATGATGGTGCCGATGTTGCCCTTGGCGAAGACGTCCTTCTGCTGCGGGGTGGCCTCGTCCTTGTCCTTCGGGGCGGTGGCCGAGTAGCTCTGCAGCTTCTTGTAGGTCTCGAAGGCCTTCTGCGCCTCGGGGGACGACAGGCCGCCGGCCCACTTGTCGCCGTCCTTCTTGGCGAACTTGCCGCCCTCGCTGGTCAGCAGGCCGAAGTAGGCGTACCACTCCTGGCCGGGCATGTAGAGCGGGTCGGTGACGCCCGGGACGCCCTTGACCTTGTCCAGGTCGGCGTAGAACTCGTCGAGGGTCTTCGGCGGGGTGGTGATGCCGGCCTTGGTCCAGATGTCCTTGTTGTAGGTCACCACGCGGTTGGTGAAGTACCACGGGGCGGCGTACTGCTTGCCGTCCAGGATCGAGGACTCGTTCAGGTTGGCGGCCCAGTCGGCGCCGCCGACGTTGGCCTTGTCCTTGGTGATGTCCATCAGGCCGCCGGTGGAGGCGTAGCCCGCCGTCTGGGTGTTGCCGATCTCCAGGACGTCGACCGAGCCCTCGGAGAGCGCGGCGGTGACCTTCTGGCCGATGCCGTTCCACTTCTGGGTCTGGATGTCGAGCTTGGCGCCCGGGTAGGCGGCGGTGAAGTCGGCCTTGACGCTCTCCTGCCAGCCCTTGGGGTCGGAGCCGTCCATGATCCAGACGGTGAGGGTCTTGCCGTCGAAGTTCTTGGCCGCCGAGGACGAACCGCTCTTGCTGTCGTCACTCTTGCCGTCCGAGCCGCAGGCCGCCAGACCGACGACCATTGCCGCGACGCCGACCGCCGCGATGAGCTGACGCTTCACGCCATCCTCCTGAGGGATGCCTGGATTGCCCCCGTCGGGTGGCAGCGGCTTACCCACGCATAGCGGGAGGAAAGGTGCCGCGGACCCCTTCGAACGGGTGGGGGGATTCGTAGTCACCGGTCTAGTGGTGTAGACCAGCTGCCTGGAGCTTGGCCTAGACCAATGGGCCTGTCAACGGCTGTTCGACCGATCAGGACCACCCGTTATCAAGCCGACACCGCACATCGTTCATCGCGTGATGAGGTATTCGTTCCGTAGCCATACATGCAACGATGTGACCCGTTAACGATGTGGCGGGGCCGGTGAAGGCCCCGCGAGAAGCGGGAGAACAGGTCCGATGAGCAGCGACGGGGGAACCAGCGCCCAGGTCAACGACCCCGAGGTGAAGAACCTCCCGGCGCAGGCCGGCACCGACCCGACCGCGCGCGTCCCCAAGTACTACGGCCTCAAGCGCCACCTGCTCCAGCTCACCGAGACCCAGCCCGCTGGCACCCCGGTCCCGCCGGAGCGCGCCCTCGCCGCCCAGTTCGACACCTCCCGCACGACCGTGCGCCAGGCCCTCCAGGAACTGGTCGTCGAGGGCCGGCTGGAGCGCATCCAGGGCAAGGGCACCTTCGTCGCCAAGCCCAAGGTCGCCCAGGCCCTCCAGCTCACCTCCTACACCGAGGACATGCGGGCCCAGGGCCTGGAGCCCACCTCCCGGCTGATCGAGATCGGCTACATCACCGCCGACGAGCGCCTCGCCCCGCTGCTGGACATCAAGCCCGGCGGGCGCGTGCTGCGCATCGAGCGCCTGCGGCTGGCCAACGGCGACCCGATGGCCATCGAGGTCGCCCACCTGTCCGCCAAGCGCTTCCCGGCCCTGCGCCGCAACCTCGCCAAGCACAACTCCCTGTACGCGGCCCTGCGCGAGGTGTACGGCGTCACCGTCGCCGAGGCCGAGGAGACCATCGAGACCACCCTCGCCAACCCGCGCGAGGCCGGCCTGCTCGGCTCCGACCTCGGCCTGCCGATGCTCCAGCTCTCCCGGCACTCCTTCGACGCCGACGGGAACCCGGTCGAGTGGGTGCGCTCGATCTACCGCGGCGACCGCTACAAGTTCATCACCCGTCTGCAGCGCCCCGAATAGCGCGCACTCGCACTCCCGAATGACGGGCACCGGCGCACGCGCCGGTGCCCGTTTCCGTCATTTGCCGGCGTGCACGGACGAAAGCGCGCCGGGTGGGGGCGTCCACGCCGCGTCCGGATGGCGGGAAGTTCCGTCATATCCGGTGACATGGATCACTTCATCGTCTAGATTGCGCAGCCGTACTGACAGCCGATCACCGATGGTGCTGCTCGGCGGGTCCCGGGGCGTGTGCGACGTCCCGGGGGCTGCGGCGCCGACGGGGTGGACCCTCCGGAGCGGAGCCGAAGATGCCGTCTGATCCCGATGTCCCCAGCGATTTCCCCGAAGATGTCATGCCCGAGCCACCGGGCACCCCGGTGCCCGCGGTGACGCCCGAGCGGGTGCTGGCCGGGCTCGCCCTGCTGGTGCCGATCGTGGCGATGCTCTGGGTGTCCTCGTACGACAAGACCGGCCCCGCCGTCGGCGGGATGCCGTTCTTCTACTGGTACCAGCTGCTCTGGGTGCCGGCCTCGGCCGTGTTCACGGTCGCCGCGTACCTGCTGATCAACCGCGACGAAAAGGCCCGCAAGGCCGCCCGGGCGGGGGGTGCGCGATGAAGGACGTCAACGTCACCGCCCTGACCGTGTTCGTGCTGTTCTTCCTCCTGGTCACCGTGATGGGCTTCCTCGCCTCGCGCTGGCGCCGGGCGGACGACGCGCAGCACCTGGAGGAGTGGGGCCTCGGCGGGCGCAGCTTCGGCACCTGGGTCACCTGGTTCCTGCTCGGCGGCGACCTCTACACCGCGTACACCTTCGTGGCCGTCCCCGCGGCGGTGTACGCCACCGGCGCGGCGGGCTTCTTCGCGGTGCCGTACACGATCGTCGCCTACCCGCTGGTCTTCCTCTTCCTGCCGCGGCTGTGGTCGGTCTCCCGGGTGCACGGGTACGTCACCCCGGCCGACTTCGTGCGCGGGCGCTACGGCTCCCGGCCGCTGTCCCTGGTCGTCGCGCTGACCGGCATCCTCGCCACCATGCCGTACATCGCGCTCCAGCTGGTCGGCATCCAGGCCGTGCTGGACGTGCTGGGCGTCGGCGGCGGGGCGAACGCGAACTGGTTCGTCAAGGACCTGCCGCTGTTCATCGCCTTCGGCGTGCTCGCGGCCTACACCTACTCCTCCGGGCTTCGGGCGCCGGCGCTGATCGCGTTCGTCAAGGACACGCTGGTCTACGTCGTGATCATCGTCGCGGTCATCTACATCCCGATCCGGCTCGGCGGGTACGGGCACATCTTCGAGGCCGCGCAGCAGAAGTTCAGCGCGCCGAAGGCGGCCGGCTCGCTGACCGTCCCGGGCGACAAGCAGTGGACGTACGCGACGCTCGCGATCGGCTCGGCGATGGCGCTGTTCATGTACCCGCACTCGGTGACCGGCGTGCTGGCCTCCAAGTCCCGCAACACGGTGCGCCGGAACATGGCGATCATGCCGGCCTACTCGCTGATGCTGGGCCTGCTGGCGCTGCTCGGCTTCATGGCGATCGCGGCGAACGTCAGCAAGGGCGACAAGAAGTTCAACGCCCAGCTGTCGGTACCGCAGCTGTTCGCGGACATGTTCCCGGACTGGTTCACCGGGGTCGCCTTCGCGGCGATCGGGATCGGCGCGCTGGTGCCGGCCGCGATCATGTCGATCGCGGCGGCGAACCTCTTCACCCGCAACGTGTACAAGGAGTGGCTGAAGCCCTCCGCCACCCCGGCCGACGAGACCAAGGTCGCGAAGCTGGTCTCGCTGCTGGTCAAGGTCGGCGCGCTGATCTTCGTGCTCGGCATGGACAAGCAGGCCGCGATCAACCTCCAGCTGCTGGGCGGCCTGTGGATCCTGCAGACCTTCGTCGCGATCGTCGGCGGCCTGTTCACCCGCTGGTTCCACCACTGGGCGCTGTTCGCCGGGTGGGCGGCCGGCATGGTCTACGGCAGCTGGGAGGCGTACGGGATCGCCAGTCCGGCCACCAAGCACTTCGGCGGCAACGCGGCCGAGATCCCCGGGATCGGCCAGTACGGCTACATCGGCCTGACCGCCTTCGTGCTCAACCTGGCCGTCGCCGTGGTCCTCACCCTGGTGCTGCGGGCCGTCCGGGCGCCCTACGGCCCGGACGAGACCAAGCCGGCCGACTACAGCGCCGAAGGCCGGGGCGACGAGCCGCAGAACGCGCCGGAGCCCGTAGCGGCGCACTGATTGGCCGTGCGCGCGCCCTGTGATCGCGCCGTCTTCTCCGTGAACACTGGGAGAAGGCGGCGCGATCATATGTATGAACGGGCGCGCACGCCGGGCACCACCAGACCGGACCGGAGACCACCGGCCGGCACCTGATCGACCCACGGGGAGCTCGCGGCAATGGCAGAACTCGGCACCACCCTCAACGGTCAACACCAGTCCACCCGTCCTACGGTCACGACGAACGGCCAGCCCACGAACGGCCACCCCACGAACGGACAGCCGGCGAAGGGCCAGCCGGCCGCCGTCCGGCTGCCGTCCGTGCTGATCGCCACCCGGCACGGCGAGTCCACCGCCAACGTGGAGTTCCAGCTGGCCGAGGCGGCCGGCGCGCTCAGCGTGCCGATCAGCTGCCGGGACGCCGACATCCCGCTGTCGCTGCACGGCCAGCAGCAGGCCCAGGCGCTCGGCCGCTGGTGGGCGGCGCTGCCCAGCGCCGACCGCCCGCGCAGCGTCTGGTGCTCGCCGTACGTGCGCACCGCCGAGACCGCCCGGATCGCGCTCGCCCAGGCCGCCGGGCTCGGCGCCGTCCCGGTCACGCTCGCGGTGCGCTACGACGAGCGGCTGCGCGACCGCGAGCTGGGCGTCCTGGAGATGCTGCCGAAGGCCGCCATCGAGGCCAAGCACCCGGAGGAGGCGGCCCGGCGGCGCAAGATGGGCGAGCTGTACTACCGCCCGCCCGGCGGCGAGTCCTGGGCGGACGTCGCGCTGCGCGTGCGCAGCCTGCTGCGGGACGTGTGCGAGGAGGAGGCCGGGCGGCCGGTCCTGCTGGTGGCGCACGACTGCACGGTGCTGATGCTGCGCTACGCGCTGGACCGGCTGACCGAGGAGCGGCTGATGACGCTGGGGCCGGTGCACAACTGTTCCACCAGCCTGTGGCGGGCCCGGGACGGGCGGCTGCGGCCGTCGTACTGGAACGACACCGACCACCTGTGACCGGCGACCGGTCCTGGGGTCAGTCCTCACCGCCCGGCCCGGCGAAGCAGCGCCGGTAGGCCAGCGGCGTGGTCCCGAGCCGGCGCCCGAAGTGGTGGCGCAGGGCCGCCGCGTTGCCGAAGCCGCAGCGGGCGGCGACCGCGTCCACCGGTTCGGTGGTGGACTCCAGCAGCCGCTGGGCGAGCAGCACCCGCTGCCCGGTGAGCCAGCGGTGCGGGGTGGTCCCGGTCTCCTGCTGGAAGCGGCGGGCGAAGGTGCGCGGCGACATGTGGACCCGGGCGGCCAGCTGCTCGACGGTGCACTCCCGGTCCAGGTGGTGGCGCATCCAGTCGAGCAGCGGGGCCAGGGAGTCGCCGTCGCCGCCGGGCAGCGGGCGGTTCACGAACTGGGCCTGCCCGCCCTCCCGGTGCGGGGCCACCACCATCCGGCGGGCGATCCCCCGGGCCACCTCGGCGCCCTGCAGCTTGCGCACCAGGTGCAGGCAGGCGTCGATGCCGGCGGCCGTCCCGGCCGAGGTGATCACCGGGTCGTCGTCGACGTACAGGACGTCCGGCTCGACCCGGGTCTTCGGGAAGCGCTCGGCGAGGTCCCCGGTGTACCGCCAGTGGGTGGTGGAGCGGCGGTCGTCCAGCAGGCCGGCGGCGCCGAGAACGAAGGCCCCGCTGCAGATGGAGAGCACCCGGCCACCGGCGGCGACGGCCCCGCGCAGGGCCTCCAGCAGCGGCTCGGGGTAGCGCGGGCGGACCGAGGAGGCGGTGACGATCACCAGGTCGGCGCCGGCCAGCCGCTCCGGGCCGTGCGGGACGTCCATCGAGAAGCCGGCGTGGGTGCGGTGCGGGCCCGGGCGGGCGCCGGCCAGCGCGAAGTCGTACCCGGGCAGGCCGTCCTCGGTGCGGTCCAGGCCGAACACCTCGCAGGCGACGCCGAGCTCGAAGGGGTGGACCTCCTCCAGCACGACCGTGACCACGTTCTTGAGCATGCGGATCAGGATGCCCGGCGGGCCGTGGGGAGGGAAGGGCCCGGGGTGGCAGGATTTCGATGGAACCGGTCATTCCTGCCACTCGTGGGCCCCGCGCGGCGCCGCGAGAGTGGACCCATGGACTCCGAAACGATCGCGAGCGCACTCGCCCTGGCCGGTGCCGTCGGCGGGTTCGGCCTGCTCGGCACCCTGATCGGCCGGGAGGTCTCGCGCGGCGCCGCCGCCGGCCGCGACAACTGGCACCGCTCCGGCGGCTACCCGGCCGGCCCGGACCGCCTCGACCGCCTCCACGGCACCGGGCCCGCCGCCCCGGCCGTCCCCCGCGCGACCCCCGGCGCCGCGACCCCGCACGACTCCGGCACACTTTCCGCATGGACATCGTCATCCGCCCGGCCCGCGAGGAGGACCTCGACGACGCCGGCCGCATCACCGTCGAGGCCTTCGTCGGCGACGGCCACACCGCGCCCGACAGCAGTTACGTCGCGCTCCTGCGCGACGCCGGCCGCCGCTCCCGCGAGGCCGAGCTGCTCGTCGCGGTCGACGTGGCCGACGGGCGGGTCCTCGGCTGCGTGACCTTCGCGGTCGGCGGCACCGAGTGGGCCGACATCGCCGCCCCGGGCGAGGGCGAGATCCGGATGCTCGCCACCGCCGCGGCCGCCCGCGGCCGGGGCGTCGGCGAGGCCCTGGTGCGCGCCGCCCTGGCCCGCACCCGCGAACTCGGGCTGGCCGGGATGGCGTTCTCCACCCAGCCGCGGATGACCGCCGCCCACCGCATATACGAGCGGGTCGGATTCCGGCGCGCGCCCGAGCGCGACTGGGCGCCTTTCCCCGGCATGGACCTGATGGTCTACGCGATGGCTTTCTGACGGCCCGCGGGCAGCGCGCAGGCGGCACGCAGGCGCCGTTCGGACGGCGTGCGGATGGCGTGCTGACGGCGTTCCGGCAGCGTGCGCGGCCGGTGGCCAAAGGCCTGTGACTTGAAATGACCATCTGATAGGGACACTGCTAGGATCCGCCGCATGACGACGGGGAGTGCGCCTAGCGGCTGGTATGACGACCCTTCCGGCCAGCCCAACACGCTGCGCTGGTGGGACGGTTCCACGTGGACCGACAAGATTCAGGCCAAGCCCGGAGGCGCCGCGGGCGCACCCGCGGACGCCGTCCCCGGCCGTGACGCCGCGAACGCCGCGGCCCCGACGGCCGTCGCCCCGCCGGTGCCGGGCCCGGCCGCCGCGCCGCCCACCCCGACCATGCCGTCGCTGCCGACCCAGACCGCCACGTCGGGCCCGCAGAGCGGACCGGCCGCCCAGCCCGCGCCGCAGCCCGTCCAGCCGCAGGTCCAGCAGCCCGCGCCGGGCCCGCTGACCGGCCCCGGGCCCGCCGCGCCCGCGCCGCAGCCGATCCCGACCTCGGTGGTCTTCGAGACCGTCGACCCGAAGCGCGGCAAGCGCCGGGTGCTCCTGGCCGTCGGCGCCGTGGTGCTGTCCCTGGCGATGGCCGGCGCCGGCTACGTCGTCGGCCACAAGACCGGCGGCTCGCCGAAGGCCTCGTCGAGCACCGCGCCCTCGGCCACCGGCGACCCCAAGAGCCCGAACGGCTTCATGGGCACCGCGCTGACCGGCGGCCAGACCCTCGCGGGCGGGCGTCAGGTCACCGGCCAGGACGGCAAGATGAGCTTCATGGTGCCGCAGGACTGGCAGATCCAGAACGACGCCAAGACCCCGACCGACGTCCGGTACGCGGTCAGCCCGTACGCCTGCGTCGGCCACGGCAGCGGCGCCTGCACCCGCGGCCTGGTGGTCCAGAACCTCCGGGTGTTCAACGGCGGTTGGTCCGACCCCAAGTCCCTCGTGCTCGGCATGGGCCAGCTGCTCTACAACGTCCGCTACGGCTCGGACGCGCCCACCCCGCCGGAGCCGGTGAAGCAGTCGGCCGTCAAGATCCAGAACCTGGACGGCTACCTCGCCCTGTGGCACGTGCCGATGTCCAGCGGCTCCTCGACCCCGGACAGCTACTGCGGCGTCCTGGAGGTCACCCCGGCGGCCGGCGCGACCACCGTGCCGGTGCTGCAGATCTGCCTGGACCAGGCGTCGGAGGCCCCGCCGCTGACGGTCATGGACCAGATCGCGAACTCCGTCAAGATCACGCCCTGATCGGTGAAGCTCCCCGCAGGCCCCGCCCCTCCCGGCGGGGCCTGCGGCGTTTTGCGCCGCGGCGACTGCCGGACCCCGGCTGTGGCCGGCCCACCGCTGCCCGTATGCTGACCGCTTGAACGACAATCCGACCCCATGTATAACGTGTCGGTCCCGCCGAACCGTTCAGCAACGGGCGGGTGACCACGGCCCACGGGCGTCGACGAAGCAGGAAACCAACGGCTCCGGTACGACCGGGCGTTGTATGGGGGATACCGGTGGACTCCACCAACGAAAACGCGGCGAACCGGACCGGCCGGGGACGGGGGCGCCACGGACGCATACTCCCCCGGGGCCGGCACGAACGGCGCCTCGTCCGCCGCGACCTGCGCAACAGCGCCGCCCAACGCGCCTACATCGCCTGCGCGGACACGACCGGTCAGCTGACCCCGGGTGAGGACGGCGCCGCCGTGCGCTACCGCTCGGTCTCCTCGCGCGGCGTCAAGTTCGTCATGACGCTCCTGGTCACGGTCAACGCGCTGGCCGGCCTCGCCTTCGTCGGCTGGCTGCTGCTGCCCGAGCACATCCCAGGCTCCGGCGTGGGCTGGTCCCCGGACTGGCGGATCAACCTGGCGCGCATCTGCTTCTGCGCCGTCATCACCGTCGAACTGATCCGCCTGGTCCAGAACCTCGCCGTCTGGGTCTTCGCCTTCCGCGCCAAGGACCCCCTGCCGGTCACCCCGCCGCCCGGCCTCAAGGTCGCCGTGCTCACCACGATCGTGCCCTCCAAGGAGCCGATCGAGATCGTCGAGCGCACCCTCGCGGCGATGCTGCGCATCGAGTACGACGGCCAGGTCGACGTCTGGATCCTCGACGAGGGCGACGACGACCGGGTCAAGAAGATGGCCGCGCGCCTCGGCGTCCACCACTTCAGCCGCAAGGGCCGCCCCGAGTACAACCAGGCCGAGGGCGAGTTCCGGGCCAAGACCAAGTCCGGCAACCACAACTCCTGGCGCGCCGAGCACGAGCACGGCTACGACGTCGTGGCCCAGATGGACCCCGACCACGTCCCGCTGCCCTGCTTCCTGGAGCGCACCCTCGGCTACTTCCGCGACCCCGACACCGCGTTCGTCGTCGCCCCGCAGGTCTACGGCAACATGTACGACAACTGGGTCGCCCACGGCGCCTCCGTGCAGCAGTACCTGTTCTCCGGACTGGTCGAGCGCGGCGGCAACGGCATGGACGCGCCGCTGCTGATCGGCACCAACCACCTGTACCGGCCCACCGCGTGGCAGCAGATCGGCGGCTACCAGGACTCGATCATCGAGGACCACCTGACCAGCATGCGGATCCAGGCCACCGTCAACCCGGCCACCGACCGCCGCTGGAAGGGCGTCTACACCCCCGACGTCCTCGCCGTCGGCGAGGGCCCGACCTCCTGGACCGACTACTTCAACCAGCAGAAGCGCTGGGCCTACGGCATCTGGGAGATCCTCCTCAAGGGCCGCCTGCGCTCGGGCCTCAAGCTGCGGCTGCGCCAGCGCGTGCTCTACGGGCTCGTCCAGTTCTACTACCCGAGCGTCGCGGTCAACACCGTCCTCGGCAGCCTCGCCACCTCCGTCTACCTGGCCCTCGGCGTCACCTCCATCCACCTCAACAGCACCCACTGGATGGCCCTGTGGGGCGCCAGCATGGGCAGCTGGTTCGTGCTGTGGCTGTGGCTGCGCCGCTTCAACCTGGCCGCGCACGAGCGGCGCGAGATCGGCATGGCCGGCATGGGCCTGGCCCTGTTCGCCGGCCCGGTGTACGTCGCCGCGGCGCTGGCCGCGCTGCTGCGCCGGCCGCTCGCCTACGCCGTCACCGCCAAGGGCGACCTGCGCAGCGCCGAGTCGCTGTCGACGTTCCGGCTGCACCTGCTGTGGGCGGCCGTCGCGGGCGGGCTGCTCGGGGCGAGCTTCACGCTCCACCACGACATCTGGATCCTGCGGTTCTGGGCGGTCGTCAGCCTGTTCACCGGGGTGGCGCCGCCGGTGATCTCCTTCGTCAGCGGACGCCGCGAGGCCCGCGCCCAGCGTGCCGCCGCGGCCAAGGCCGCCGAGGCGTCCGAAGTTGTGGAGGCGTACGAGGACGTCGAGTCTCCCGAGACCTCTGAGGCACCCGAAACCGTCGAGGTGCCTGAGGCCGTCGAGACGTCCGAAGCCGTGGAGGCGCCCGCCGCCCGGCCGGTGCCGTCCCAGCGCCGCCGGGCCCGGCGCGCCGAAGAGCCGGACGCCGACGGGGAGTTCGAGGAACTGCTGGAGCCCGCCCGGGCCGGCGGCCGCCGTGAGCAGGAGGGCCGCTGATGTTCCGGATCACCGTCCCCCGGATCGCCGCCCTGGTCGCCCTGGCCCTGATGGTCGGCTACACCTTCGTGCTCGCGCCCCGGCTGTCTCGGGGCCACGACCAGGACCCGTACGGCTTCGCTGGCGCCGCCCCGACCGCGATGCCGACCTGGCTCACCAGCGCCCTGGCCGCGCCCCCGACCGCCGCCCCCGTCACGCCCTCCCCCGGCGCCACGGCCGTCCCGTCGCCGACGCCGCCCCCGCCGCCGCAGTTCCCGCCGGCCGGCGAGGCGTTCACCGGCATCATGACCAAGACCGGCCCCTACGACCTCGGCCCGCTCGACGAGTTCACCTCCGCCGTCAAGCACCAGCCCAACGTCCTGGAGTTCTCGGTCGGCTGGTGGGACCGCAAGTTCGACCGCCGGATCTTCGACACGGTCGCCGAGCGCGGCATCATGCCGATGGTCGCCTGGGAGCCCTGGGACTACCGCAAGGAGGCGAAGGAGGACAAGCTCCGCGGCGAGCAGCCCGAGTACGCCCTCTCCAACATCATCGACGGCAGGTTCGACGACTACATCAAGACCTGGGCCGAGGGCGTCAAGGGCCTCGGCTACCCCGTCGCGCTGCGCTTCGCCCACGAGATGAACGGCTACTGGTACCCCTGGGCCGAGCAGGCCAACGGGAACAGGAAGGGCCAGTACGTCCAGGCGTGGAAACACGTCCACGACATCTTCAAGCAGGTCGGCGCGACCAGGGTCACCTGGGTGTGGAGCCCCAACGTCGACTACGAGAACGCCACCGGCCTCGGCACGCTCTACCCCGGCGACGACTACGTCGACTGGATCGGCCTGTCCGGCTACTACGGCACCACCGGCGTCGAGAAGTACAAGTCCTTCGACCAGATCTTCCAGCCGACCATCAAGGAACTGCGGGACTTCACCCAGAAGCCCGTCGTGATCACCGAGACCGGCGCCACCGACACCTCCGGGCTCAAGGCGCAGTGGATCACCGAGATGTTCTCGCAGCTCCCCCAGCACCCCGACATCATCGGCGTGATCTGGTACGAGGCGCGCAAGGAGGTCGACTGGCGGGTCGCCGCGTCCGACGCGGCCTCCCAGGCGTACGCCGCCGGGGTCGCCGCACCCCGCTACAACACGCCGTGGACCGTCCACTCCGTACCGGCCGTGACCGCGGCGCCGCCGCCACCGCCGCCCGCGCCCTCCCCGACGGCCGACCCCTCCCCGTCGCCCTCGGCCTCCCCGTCCGTCACCAGGCCCGGCACCCCGACCCGGAAGCCGACCGCCGGCGCCACCCGGCCGCGGTCGAGCTCCACCCCCACCGGGTGAGCGCGCCCCAGGCCCGGCCGACGGACCGCACGACCACGCAGCAGCAGGGAGGCGAGCACCCCATGACCAACCCCGCCATACCCGGCACCGGGCACGCCGGCCGGCGCCCGTGGTGGGCGCTCGCGCCGGCCGCCGTCATCGCGCTGGTCCTGTGCGCCCTGCTGCTCCCCCGGGGCCAGCAGGAGCCCGCCAGACCCGTCAAGGCCGCCCCGGTGGTCACTCCGCTGCCCGCCGCGACCGCCGGCGAGCTGTGCTCCACCGCGCAGAACCGTTACCCCTCGCAGGCCGTGGACTCCGGCCGCTACCTGATCAACCCCAACGAGTGGAACGCCACCGGGGGCCTGTGCATCAGCAGCACCGACGGCGCCACCGGCTTCAAGGTCACCCGCAGCGGCGTCGGCCCGGCCAGCCTGACCGACCCGAACCGCGGCCCCGGCGCCTACCCGCACATCAGCACCCAGCTCCAGCCGGGCACCGGACCGCTGCCGATCCCGGTCGGGAACCTGCGCTACGCGACCAGCAGTTGGCACACCACCCAGGTCGACTCCGGCGTCTACAACGCCTCGTACGACATCTGGTACAGCAACAGCCGCACCAGCTGCTCGTTCACCGAGAGCGCCGAGCTGATGATCTGGCTGCGCGGCAACGGCAAGACCCCGTTCGGCGACGAGGCCGGCGAGCTCAAGGCCGGCGGCACGTCCTACCGCGTGTTCCAGGCGCCGAAGACGGGCAGCCACACGCTGATCACCTACGAGATGGCGACCAGCACGGCCTCCGTCACCGACCTGGACCTGCGGGCCTTCACCCGCGACGCCGTCCAGCGCGGCTACGTCCCGGCGGGCTCCTACCTGTGCGCCGTCCAGGCCGGGTTCGAGATCTGGGACGGCGGCGCCGGGCTCGGCAGCGACTCGTTCTCGTTCCAGGCGGCCGCCGGGCAGCCCAGCGGCGCGATCACCTCGGCGCTGCCGGGCCTGTGCCTGGACAGCCGGGTCACCGGCGACCCGGCGGCGGTCGGCGCGGGCACCTGCGACGGCTCCGCGGCCCAGACCTGGACGATGGCGGACGACGGCTCGATCGGCCAGTCCGGCCGCTGCGTCGAGGACCCGGCCATCGGCTTCCCGGTCCTCACGGCCTGCACCTCCCGGTCCGACCAGCGCTGGCGGGTCACCCAGACCGGTCAGCTCGCGAACCAGGACACCGGGCGCTGCGTCGAGTATCCGGCGGGCCCCTCGGGAGCCCCTTCAGGCGCCCCCACGGGCGCCTCTTCGGGGACGCCGGCGGGCGGCGCGGCACAGGTGCGGATGCGCCCGTGCGACGGCCGCACGAGCCAGGAATGGCACCCCCCGGCCTGAGCAGTTTATCGCACGCGAGCTCGAACAACTGTGCCGCGCGACACTACATGTGGGGCTGCATCGGATTACCGGCACTAGATGTATGCTCATCCCTGCTGTCGACGCAGGGGAACCCGGTGCGAGTCCGGGACTGCCCCGCAGCGGTGTGCGGGCGGCTCAACCGAGCCTCTCCCGCGAGTCCGAGTACCTGCCGACGGCGTGCAGAGGCCCTCCCGCAGAGGCCGGCAGCACACGCAGTACCTTCCGGGCCTCGCGGGCGGGCCGGGGATGACACCGTCGTGCGACGCGCCCATGCGCGCCTGCGCGCGTGCGCCCCTGCCCCGAACGGCCCGGTCCCCCGATCACCGCCGCCGATCGCCGCCAGGAGAGAGCGCCTTGACCATCGCTGCCTCAGCTACCCTGCCCGCCCAGGGCACCGGCTCCGCCCCCGCCGACCCCACGGTCTCCGACCCCGGCGGCGCACTCCTGCGGCTCCTCACCGACCGCAGCGCCGATCTCCCCCAGGTGGACCCCGGCCACGTCGCCGCCGCCGCGCTGCGCGGGCGCCACGCCGGCTCGGACTTCGCCGAGCTGCGCGGGCTGGCCGTGGACGCCGCCGCGTCGATGATCGCCGAGGACCCCCAGTACTCGAAGCTGGCCGCCCGCCTGCTCGCCCTGGAGATCGTCGACGAGGCCGTGAGCCAGGGCGCCGTCTCCTTCGCCGCCTCCGTCGCCGTCGGCCACACCGAGGGCCTCATCGGCGACACCACCGCCGCCTTCGTCGCCAAGCACGCCGCCGCCCTCGACGCCCTGATCGACCCCCAGGGCGACGACCGCTTCGAGTACTTCGGCCTGCGCACCGTGCAGTCCCGCTACCTGCTGCGCCACCCGATCACCCGCAAGGTCGTCGAGACCCCGCAGCACTTCCTGCTCCGCGTCGCCTGCGGCCTGGCGGTCGGCGACAGCGAGCAGTCGGTGCGCGAGGTCGCCGAGCTGTACGGCCTGATGAGCCGCCTGGAGTACCTGACCTCCTCGCCGACGCTCTTCAACTCCGGCACCCGCCACCCGCAGATGTCGAGCTGCTACCTGCTCGACTCGCCGCTGGACAACCTGGACTCGATCTACAACCGCTACGCGCAGATCGCCCGGCTGTCCAAGCACGCCGGCGGCATCGGCCTGTCCTACTCGCGCATCCGCTCGCGCGGCAGCCTGATCCGCGGCACCAACGGCAAGTCCAACGGCATCGTCCCGTTCCTGCGCACCCTCGACTCCTCGGTCGCCGCGGTCAACCAGGGCGGCCGCCGCAAGGGCGCGGCCTGCGTCTACCTGGAGACCTGGCACGCCGACATCGAGGAGTTCCTGGAGCTGCGCGACAACACCGGTGAGGAGGCGCGCCGCACCCACAACCTGAACCTGGCGCACTGGATCCCGGACGAGTTCATGCGCCGCGTCAACGCCAACGCGGACTGGTCGCTGTTCTCCCCCGCCGACGTGCCCGAGCTCGTCGACCTGTGGGGCGAGGAGTTCGACGAGGCCTATCGCAAGGCCGAGCAGGCCGGCAAGGCCGTGCGCACCATCCCCGCGCAGACCCTCTACGCCCGCATGATGCGCACCCTCGCGCAGACCGGCAACGGCTGGATGACCTTCAAGGACGCCTCCAACCGCGCCGCCAACCAGACCGCACTGCCGGGCCGCACGGTGCACTCCTCCAACCTGTGCACCGAGATCCTGGAGGTCACGGACGACTCCGAGACCGCCGTCTGCAACCTGGGGTCGGTCAACCTCGGTGCGCACGTGGCTTCCGGGGCTTCGGCTTCCGACCTCCTCGCTGCCATGGACTGGGAGCGCCTGGACGCCACCGTCCGCACGGCCGTGACCTTCCTCGACCGCGTGGTGGACATCAACTTCTACCCGACCGTCGAGGCCGGCGCCTCCAACTCCCGCTGGCGGCCGGTCGGCCTCGGCGTGATGGGCCTGCAGGACGTCTTCTTCAAGCTGCGGATCGACTTCGACTCCGCCGAGGCCGCGCAGCTGTCGACGCTCATCGCCGAGCGCATCATGCTCACCGCGTACGAGCGCTCCGCGGACCTGGCCGAGCAGCTGGGCCGCCACGAGGCGTACGGCGAGACCCGCGCCGCGCGCGGCGAGCTGCACATCGACCATTTCTTTGGAGACAAGCACAGCCCGAGCGCTGCGCCGCAGTGGGCCGACCGCTGGGAGTCGCTGCGCGCCCGCATCGCCGAGACCGGCCTGCGCAACTCGCTGCTGCTGGCCATCGCGCCGACCGCGACGATCGCGTCGATCGCCGGTGTGTACGAGTGCATCGAGCCGCAGGTGTCCAACCTGTTCAAGCGCGAGACGCTCTCCGGCGAGTTCCTCCAGGTCAACCCGTACCTGGTGCGCGAGCTCAAGGAGCTCGGCGTGTGGGACCAGCAGACCCGGGACGCGCTGCGCGACTCCAACGGTTCCGTTCAGGACTTCAACTGGCTGCCGGCCGAGGTCCGTTCGCTGTACCGGACGGCGTGGGAGCTGCCGCAGCGCGCGCTGATCGACCTGGCGGCGGCCCGCATGCCGTACATCGACCAGAGCCAGTCGCTCAACCTGTTCATGGCGGCGCCGACCATCGGCAAGCTCAGCTCGATGTACGCGTACGCGTGGAAGGTCGGTCTGAAGACCACCTACTACCTGCGCTCGCGCCCGGCGACCCGCATCGCCCAGGCCGCGCCCGGTGCCGCCCGCACCGCCGCTGCTACGCCGATCCCGGTCGCCACCCTTACCCCGGAGCAGGAAGCCGCCATCGCGTGCTCCCTGGAGAACCCCGAGTCCTGCGAGGCCTGCCAGTAATGCCCCAGTCCGAAGACCGCAAGATGCTGCTCGACCCCGGCTTCGAGCTGACGCTGCGCCCGATGCGCTACCCGTCGTTCTACGACCGGTACCGGGACGCGATCAAGAACACGTGGACGGTGGAGGAGGTGGACCTCCACTCGGACGTGGCCGACCTGGCCAAGCTCAGCGAGGGCGAGCGCCACCTGATCGGCCGGCTCGTTGCGTTCTTCGCGACGGGCGACTCGATCGTCGCGAACAACGTGGTGCTGAGCCTGTACAAGCACATCAACTCCCCGGAGGCGCGGCTGTACCTGTCGCGCCAGCTGTTCGAGGAGGCCGTGCACGTCCAGTTCTACCTGACGCTGCTCGACACGTACCTGCCCGACCCCGAGGACCGCAACGCGGCCTTCGCCGCGGTGGAGAACATCCCCTCCATCCACCAGAAGGCCCAGTTCTGCTTCAAGTACATGAACGCGGTCGACCACATCGACTCGCTGCAGACGAAGGAGGACAGGCGGGCGTTCCTGCTCAACCTGATCTGCTTCGCGGCGTGCGTGGAGGGGCTGTTCTTCTACGGCGCGTTCGCGTACGTGTACTGGTTCCGGAGCCGTGGTCTGCTGCACGGTCTCGCGACGGGCACCAACTGGGTGTTCCGCGACGAGTCCATGCACATGGACTTCGCGATGTCGGTCGTCGACACCGTCCGCGAGGAGGAGCCCGACCTCTTCGACGACGAGATGGCCAAGCAGGTCACCGAGATGCTGGAGGAGGCCGTCGCGGCCGAGCTCCAGTTCGCCCAGGACCTCTGCGGCGATGGCCTGGCCGGCATGAACACCGACTCGATGCGCCAGTACCTGGAGGCCGTCGCCGACCAGCGCCTGGCGCGTCTCGGCCTGCCGATCCGGTACGGGTCCAGCAACCCGTTCGGCTTCATGGAGCTGCAGAACGTCCAGGAGCTGACGAACTTCTTCGAGCGCCGGGTGAGTGCCTACCAGGTCGCCGTCGAGGGCTCCGTCTCCTTCGACGACGAGTTCTAAGCAGCTAGATATGGCAGTGGTGCCCCGCACGGCCAAGCCCGTGCGGGGCACCACTGTTGTTTCAACCGGTCGGAAACTCCCCACCCTTGACCCCAGCGAGGAATGAGGACCACGCCTCAGCCGCGAACAGAAGAGCCGGCCCCTCCGGATCCTTGGAGTCACGCACGGGCACAACCCCGGTCACACCGGACGCGACCTCCACACAATTGCTCTGCGCGCCCGAGAACGATGACTTTCGCCAGACGAGGCCATCAGCGCTCATCGCCGTGCTTTCCTTTCGCGATGAGCTCGATGAGCTCTATTGACTCCTTGCGCGGCAAAGACTCGGCCAACGCTCGGCGAAACAGGTTGGAGTACTTGAAGACCTCGCCCGGTTCCTCGATGTAGAGCGTGCTGAGCAGGCTGTCCACGTACACAACATCCGTCTCAGTACTCTCGGGGAAGCTCAGGATGACAAGCGGCCCGAACAGCGCCGCATGGACGTCCGAATCCTCCGGCAGAACCTGGATGTTGATGTTGGGCTTGCCTGCCATGGAGACCAGGTAGTCGAGCTGCTCTCGCATCACCGCCCTACCACCGATCTGGTGCTTGAGCGCGGACTCCGACAACACGACCCAAAGCCGAAGCGGCGATTCGCGATTCAGCACCGACCGCCGCTCCAGCCGAACCTTCGTCAGGCTCTCGACCTGCTCGACGCTGGCATCCTCTATCTGCGCCCGCACGACAGCCCGGGTGTAGTCCTCCGTCTGAAGAAGGCCCGGAATCAGGAACGTCTCCACGCTGTAGGCATCAGAGGCATCGGCCTCCAGCGAGATGTAGTCGGCATACAGCGGCGACAAGGTATCGGAGTACCGGTCCCACCAGCCGCGCAGACGACCTTCCCGAGACAGGCTTTCCAGCTGACTGCGCGTCGCCCGGTCCTCAACTCCGTAGAGGTCAAGCAGCAGCCGGAGATCCACGAGCCTGATGCCGGACTGCGCGGATTCGATCCGGCTGATCTTGCTCTCGGCACAGGCCAGTTGCCTGGCCGATTGAGCAATCGTCATCCGCGCAGCAACCCGCATCTCCTTGAGCGTTCGAGCGAGCCGCCGCTGTCGGACTGTCGGATTCCTGTTCACGGGCACGAGTCGACCTCCCAGCAGTGTGTGCGCTGCCAGTCTGCCGCCCTCCGCCCAGGACGCCAATCTTTGATCACTTCCAAAGTGGGGACTTGCACTCTGGAAGTCCCCAGGCGCATGCTACTCAACGTAGTCCGCTAATGGACCCTCCGTGATCATGGCGGACTCATCACCCGGGCATCCCCATGCCTTCTCCAGCCGCTCTCACCTGCACACTCCAGAGGTGGCCCCGCCATGCCTAAAACTGTCCCCCTCACCCCCGCCGAACGGACGTGCTGGCTGCCCCGGCACCCGAAGTCCGCCCGAGCCGCGCGCGAGGAGCTCCGCGAGTTCCTCCACCCCCGCGCCATCGCGAAACTCCTGCTCCCCACCGGCAAGTTGCTCCTCAGCGAGCTCGTGACCAACGCCATCCAGCACTGCCGCGCCCCGCGCGACCGCCTGATCTTCATCCGCTTCCAGCTCGCCTCGGACGCCACCCTCCGCATCGAGGTGCACGACGCCGACAGCGAGAAGCCCACGCTCCGTGACGCGTCCAACGACGACGAAGCCGGCCGAGGCCTGCTGCTCGTCCACGAGTTGGCCACCCAGTGGGGGTGCTGCCCGCGCAGGGGTGGGGTCGGGAAGTTCGTGTGGTGCCACGTCTCCCCCGAGACGGCGGCCGCCGCGTGAGCGCCGTCCGGGCGCGGATCACCGGCATCATGCAGCCCACCGTGTTCCCGAGCCTCGACCACGCGTTGCCCGTCCTGTGGGAGCGCGTGCGCGAACTCCCCATCCGCGCGGCCCACCGCGACTTCATCCGCCTCTGCATCGGCCCGGGCGGCAACGACGGCGCCGCGAACTGCCTCGCCCGCAACGGCCGTTGGAGCGCCACCCTCTACGTCGGCGAACTCACCGACTGGACCGCCCACTCGATCGCCATCACCACCCACACCCTCTGACTCCCCCGCCCCTGCCCGGCCGCGGAGCGCCTACTTGCTCTCGGTGCTGAAGGCGCCCGTGCTGTGGCTGATCCGGTTCTGCAAGGCCTGCCAGCTTCTTGCGTCGGCGCCGAGTACGTCGTGCAGGTAGGCGGAGACGGCGTCGGCGACGAGGACGACCCGGGCGGGGTCCTCGTCGGTGGTGTCCTTGGCGGCCTCGCCGGAGATGCCGCCGAAGAGGTGCTCTCCCTCGGCGATGGTGAGCAGGCGCTTCGGGGCGGGACCGAGGTGGTAGGCGTCGGTGAACCAGTCCGGCCCGCGGGTGGACATGGCCGACTGGTCCTTTCCGCCGGCGATCACCAGGGTGGGGGCGCTCATGGTGGAGAAGTCCGGGCGTGCGAACGGAAGATACTTGAGCGCGAAGGGAGTCAGGGTGTCGCCGGTACCGGTCGCCGCGATGAGTGCGCCGGCCTTGACGGCGGGATGGGAGAAGTCCTCGCCCGGCTTTCCCTCGGCGTCGAAGACGCGGGCACCCAGGAGGGCCCCGGCGGTCTGTGCTCCCCAGGAGTGCCCGACGACAGCGACGCGATCACGGTCGACGCGGGTGGTCAGGCCGCCGAGCTGGTCGAGGATGTCGCCGAGGCCGTCCAGGACGGCGTGCAGATCGGCTATGCGCACGCGCCATATGGCGGCGAAACGGGGATCGTCGAAGCCGATGCGGTTGCGGCGGGAGTCCAGGTGGGTGGGCTGGACCACGACGAACCCGGCAGCCGCCCAGCGGTCGACGAGGGGCTGGTAGCCGTCCATCGACCAGGCGTTGCCGTGGGAGAAGACGATGACGGGCAAGTCCCTCCCGTCGGCGGGTGCGGTGAGCTTGACCTGAAGGTCGATACCGCGGCCGGTGGTGGGAACGATGATGGGCTTGACGGCGATGAGTTGGCCGTCGAGCGTGGGCGCGGAGCCCTTGCCGGAATGCAGTTCCATGGCGTCGACGCTAGGGATCCGATAGGTACCGAATGGTAACCTTCGGGCCGTGGGCATCACTGCAGCTGACACGGCGAGCACGGCAGGTGGCCTCAGAGCCGGCACGGTGTTCCTCGCCGACTGCCCCGCACGGCTGGCGATCGAGATCATCGCCAACAAGTGGTCCGTCGTCACCTTGTTCGCACTCACCGACGGGCCCAAGCGACACGGCGAACTCGTCGCGCTGTCCGGCGGAATCTCGCGCAAGGTGCTGACTCAGACCCTTCGCCGCTTGCAGAGCAACGGCCTGATCGACCGGCATGTGTACGCAGAAGCGCCTCCGCGGGTCGAGTACAGCCTGACCGCACTCGGCCAGACGCTCCAAGAGCCGATCGTGATGCTGACGGAGTGGGCGCGGACCAACGGCGAAGCCGTCGTCGACTTCCGGGAGTCGGCAGCCGCCGGTTCGACCGCCTGAGGATCCGTTGGGCCGAGGACGAACGCGCGTGATCAACGCGGCCGCATCTTCTGAGGAACACGCCAACATCCTTGCTCTGCCCTGGCGTTGCGCATGGCGCCGCAGGAAGTCGGACCCGCCGACTTCCTGCGCGTGCACGTGCCGCGCCCGTCCTGATGAGCTCCCCGACCCCGCCCGGCGCGCGGCGCCTGCACCCTGCTTCAAAGCCGCACCGCGTTCGTCCCGGCGGGCCCTTGCTCCTCGCAAGGGCCTGCCGGAGTCGAACCAACGCGCGACATCGGCCGTATGAACATCACCTGAAGCAGCCTCAGGGCAGGGGCGGGCGCCACCTAGGCTGCGGCCGTCCGTCTTGATCACTTCAGTCCGGGGGGACCCCACGATGCTCATCCTGTCCCTGCTGTTCCTCGCCGTCGGCATCGGCCTGCTCATACTGCGGTGGCGCAAGGTCGGCTCCTGGCCGGTCACCCTCGGCGGCGTCCTCGCCGGAGCCCTCGGGCTGCTCCTGGGGCTCACGACCTTCGTGCACGTGGTCGGGCCGGCCGAGGTCGGGGTGCCCACCAGCCTCGGCAAGGTCGGCCGCACCTGGCAGCCCGGGCTCCACTTCAAGTCGCCGCTGACCGACGTGACGACCTTCTCGACCCGCCCCTCCGATCTCAACCTGACCGGTGACTCCACCGTCGAAGTCCGCTCCTCCGAGGGCGGGGTGCTGTACGCCGACGTGACGGTGAAGTGGTCGATCGATCCCCAGCACACCATCGAGCTGTTCAAGCTGGCCGGCAGCGCCGACGCCGTCCAGCAGCGCCTGGTCTACCCGGACAGCCGGGAGATCGTGCGCAACGTCTTCGCCCGCCACACCGGCGTCGAGGGCTACAGCTCGCAGCGGGAGGCGATCAGCTCCGAGATCGACAAGCTGATCACCGACCGGCTCGCCCCGCGCGGCATCCTCGTCAACGGCGTCAACCTGCGCAATGTGCGGCCGAGCGACGGCCTGCAGAAGGCCATCGACCAGAAGATCCAGCAGGATCAGGCCACCGCCCAGGCGGAGGCGGCCGTACGCACGGCCAAGGCCGAGGCCGAGAAGCGCAAGATCGATGCCGACAGCACCGCCGCCGCCAACACCGCGATCGCCAACTCGCTCACGGACAAGATCCTGCTGAGCCAGTGCATCGAGGCCTTCAAGGCCGCAGCCGAGAAGAACCCCGTCTACGCCAGCCCCTGTGGCACCAACGGCACGCCGGTCATCGTGGACGGCACCAAGCGCTGAGCCGGCTCCGAACACGACCGCGCAGGAAGTCGGCCCCGCCGACTTCCTGCGCACACGGAACCTTGGCGGAAACTCGCGCAAAGTGTACAGTTCTGTCATGAGTGAGACTCTGCCCATTACCGAGGCGCGAGCAAGATTCGGCACTCTGGTGCGCCGTGCCTCCCACAGCCGCGAACGCATCACCATCACCGACCACGGCCAACCCGCCGCTGTACTCATCAATCCGCAGGAACTGGCGGATCTGGAGGACGAGCTCGCGATCGCCCGCTACCGTGCCCGCCAGGCCGCCGGCACCACGGCAAGCGTTTCCCACGAGGACGTCCGCTCCATCTTGGGCCTGGAGCGTGAATGACCTACCGGATCACCTGGGACGAGCCGACGATCAACGCGGCCGCCCGGTTCCTCAAGGATGACGCGGACGGCCTCCGCCAGGTCATGGACGCGATCGATCTGCTGGCTGACGATCCCCGGCCGACGGGCTCGACGGCCTACGGTTCACCGGAACTCCGCCGCATCCACGTCGGCCGCTACCGGGTCCTGTACGAGATCGCCGATGAGACAGTGACCATCGTGGTTATCAACCTGGGCCGCATCCTCTGACGAATGCCTCGGGCGGCGTCGCCCGCACGCTACGGTCCATCACCACCCGGCGGACCCACGCACAACAGCGCAGGAAGTCGGCACCGCCGACTTCCTGCGCTCGTGGCTCGTCAGCCGTAGTGGGTGGTCACCCCGGCCTTGTCGTTTCGCTGACGACCGGGCCGGATCGGGCGTCAGGCCCAGGTGCGGGAGCAGAGCACCAGGCGGTAGCCGTCCGGGTCGGCGATCGTCGCCCCGTGCTCGTCCCAGTACGGGTTGTGCGCGGGGACGCGGGTGCCGCCGGCCGCGACCAGGCGGTCGAGCAGGGACTCGTCGACCGGGCTGCCCAGGTAGACCACGAACAGGTCGTCCACCGTGGGCGTGGGCTCCAGCGGGCGCTCCGGGTCGTGCGTGAGCTCGAAGTGCCAGGCGCCCCCCTTGGGGCCGACCATCACCAGGTCGTGTTCGTCCGGGACGCGCTCGGTGGTGCGCCACAGGACGTCCAGGCCGAGGCCGTCCGTGTAGAAGCGTTCGGCGGCGTTGAGGTCGCGCGAGGGGCGGGCGATGCGGATGTGGGTGTCGGGGGCGATCACGCCGTCGCCTCCAGGGCCGCGCGCCAGATGGGGCTGTCGACGTAGTGGTTGTCGAACCGCTGCGCGGATTCGGCGATCTCCTTGGGGTCGGCCTCGCCGCGCATGACCCGGCCGAGCAGGCGCAGGTAGTCGAAGCGGCCCATGCCGGGGGTGAAGACGAACAGGACGTCCGCCTCGCAGCCGGGGGCTGCGGCGAAGGCGTGCGGGGTGTGGGGCGGCACGGCGAGGAAGTCG